>USLW01000197.1 GCA_900555605.1 uncultured Clostridium sp.
CAAACTATACCGATGCGCGCATGCTTGCGGCGCTGTCGGAGGATTTAGGAGAGGCTATGATCGGCATCAATGAACAGGAAATCCAGCTCCTGATGGCAGAGAGGGGGCAGTAGTATTTATGGCAACCATTGCCGTGCTTGCGCTGCAGGGCGCGTTTATTGAACATGAGGATATGCTGCACAGACTTGGTGCTGCTTGCTTCGAACTCCGGAAACCGGCAGATCTGAACAGATCTTTTGACGGGCTTGTCCTGCCGGGCGGCGAAAGCACGGTTCAAGGAAAGCTTTTGCGGGACCTGGGACTTTTTGAACCGCTGCGCAGCAGGATCCTGAACGGACTGCCGGTTTTAGGAACGTGTGCGGGCCTGATACTGCTGGCCCGCACCATCAGCGGAGAGCAGACGGTTCACTTTGGAACGCTGCCTGTAACAGTCAAGCGCAACGCTTATGGGAGACAGCTCGGCAGCTTTTACACAGAATCGGATTTCGGCGGCAGCGGACCGATTCCCATGACCTTTATCCGTGCGCCCTATATTGAACAAGCCGCTCCGGAGGTAGCTGTTTTGGCAGAAACGGATGGAAAAATCGTTGGGGTACAATACCGCAATCAAATTGCGGTTGCCTTTCATCCGGAGCTGGATCATCAATTTACCGTACACCAACGATTTTTGGCGCTTACAGGAAATACAGGCTGAACTCGGACGCCTCACTGGGCAGAGTTCTTTTGAAAGTGGACTTTTCGATCCCTGTATGCTATACTTCATGAGAAAATGTAAGATTTATTATAAGGAGTTTATTTTCTAATGAAAGTATTGGTTGCGGTTGTGGATTATCCGAAGCCTGATGGCACTGTCTCTTTAATGTTTGTACATGTGAGAAACAAGTACTATATTCAAAACGGTATTGATGTGACCGTATTAAATTTTAATTGTGATTCTGATTATGAATTTGACGGAATCTCAGTAATATCTTTGATGCACTATAAGAATAATCCTGAATTTTATGATATTTTAATTTGTCATGCAGCAAATATCCGGAATCATTACCGGTTTTTAAAAAAATATCACAACAATTTTCCACGATTTGTTTTCTTTTTCCATGGACACGAGATACTGAAAATTCCGAAAGTATATCCAGCCCCGTTTCCATACATGAGCCGATGGTCAGGACTTCGAAACTTTATACAGAACAGATATGATACATTTAAGCTTTTCCAATGGAGAAAATTTTTTTTGCGCTACAAAGAAAAATGCCACTTGGTATTTGTTAGCAACTGGCTGTATAATAAATTTTTAGACTATACAAAAATTCCAAAAGATAAAATTGCTGATAGAACAAATATCATTCATAACAGTGTAGGAAGTATTTTTGAAGAGCATGCTTATGACCCTGTATGTGAAAAAAAATATGACTTTATTACAATTCGTCCCTGTATGGATGATTCAAAATACGGCATTGATATTGTGAATGCACTTGCTGCATATAACCCAAATTTAAGATTTTTAGTAGTGGGGAAAGGTGCATTTTTTAATTATAACCATAAAGCACCAAATTTAACATGGATTGAACGGACATTGCAGCATTCTGAAATGCTCGTGCTTTTTAATGCATCGCGTTGCGGATTACTACCTACGCGTGAAGATACCCAGGGCGTTATGGCTTGTGAAATGGCAACGTATGGTTTACCTTTGATTACTTCGGATATCGCGATCTGTCATGAGATATTCAATGAATTTCCAAATGTTGCTTTCATCAAAAATGATATACCGATCGATTTAACTGATATATTAAACCAGCTTACGGCGGGAGTACCGTATCCGCCCAATGATAAGTACTGTTATCAGAATACTGTAAAAAAGGAAATCGATCTGCTAAAGGGATTATTAGAATAGAGTTTTTCGGTTTATTTTAATGTATTGGAGTGTAATCAACTTTGTCAGGAATAAGGCGCTGTATTTTTCATTTTCCCGGTTATATTGATCCTTCCGGCAAATCTGCTTCCTCGGCTCGACCGCAAAAGATGTTGGAGGCCTTTCAGAATATCGGATTTCAGACCGATACTGTTATGGGATATGGTGCGGATCGGAAAAAACAGATTCTGCAGATCAAAAAGAATATCGAAAATGGTGTAGAGTATGATTTCCTTTACAGCGAAAGCAGCACCATGCCGACTGCTTTTACTGAAAAAAATCATATACCAAAATACTTCTTCCTTGATTTTTCTTTTTTTAGATACTGTAAAAAGCAGGGAATTAGAATCGGCTTGTTTTATAGGGACATTCATTGGATGTTTGATCAATATAAAAAAAATGTTGCTTGGTGGAAACGTCTTATTTCAGTCGGCCTGTATCGGTATGATTTACGCCAATACTGCAGACTGCTGGATGTTCTTTTTCTGCCGTCTCTAAAAATGGGGGGATATCTGCCGAAAGCTTTTTGCAAAGTTCGGCAAAAGGCGCTACCGTCAGGTACAGCGGCGTGAGCGATTGTAAAAAAGAAAGCGGCAGGTGAAACGGAACGGCCGCTTCGTTTGCTGTATATAGGCGGGATTGGAAAAGAATTATATGATATTATGAACTTGATTGTAGGTGTTCATGATTATCCGCAGGCGGAACTGACAATTTGCTGCAGAGAGACGGAGTGGGAGGAAAATAGAGGCCGATACGCCCCTTATCTGGATCGTTCTATAAAAATCGTGCACCAAACCGGAAGACAGTTGGATGATTTATATCAGCAGGCGGATCTGTGCTGTTTAATTTATACCTATTCGGAGTATCGAAATTTTGCTATGCCATATAAATTATTTGAATATATCGGTCATCAGATTCCTATTTTAGTTACAGAAGGATCTGCGGCAGCCGCGTTTATTTCGGAGCATGACATCGGCTATTGTATAGAAGATCATTCTGCTGCGGTTATTGCGGCGCTTTCATATATACATGATCATCCGGAGGATTTACAGAAAAAAAGTATGCGGATTGCCGAAATTGCCCGAAAAAATACATGGAAAAGTAGAGCGGAATTTGCAGCCGATTGCCTAAGACAGAAATAAAACAATCTCTGTACAGTACTTTTTTTACTCTGCGCTTCAAACCTGATATAATGCCGATGTAAACAGGATGCCGCGTTTTTAAGGCATCTGCGGAGGGGCGAAGCATCCGGATTCCAAACGGTTGTGCAGATGACTTTTCGGATGTACAGTCTTGTAATCGCCATCGCAGAACAGCTGTGCGCAGGTGCCTATTGTTTCAGCTTTTCGCAGAAGCATCTGATCAATAAGACGTCAAGCGGTCAGAAAAGAGCTGTATATATACGTTTGCTTACTATGCATATAAAAGACGTACCGCTTGAAATACCGGCGCCTGCATTCGGGTGCTTTCCGGAGTATACAACATCTGCGGCAAAAAGTATGAGCAAAGCAGCGCATGCCGCAATCCGTGCTTTTCGCGGCAGTCTTTTCAACAGATTATCAAGCATCGGCGCAATGATATAAACCGCGGCCATGCCGCCGATTCCGAAAACAAGCAGGCCTTCTGCACAAATTCTGCCGTGAAGATTTATAAAGTATCCGCTGTAATCCCACCATTTCATTCCGTCATATACCGTTTCCAGATAAAAGGCTGTAAAATATTCCACTATGCCGCATAATACCACGGTACTGGCAAATTCCAGTGCGGGTCTGCTGCGGAATTTATTCAGGAGTACAAGGATTAGCACGCCGCCGGAGCCGTAGATCGGAAGCCATGGCCCGTGCAGTACGCCGCGATTTGCAAAATATCCGCCCTCAATCAGTCTGAGACTGACCTCCCAGAGCCATCCGATCAGACAAAAGACAAAGAAGATCAGAATCAATGAGCAGACAGAATAACGGCGCATATAGTTCAGCACTTCTGCACGACTGTGCTTCTGCTTTTCCGGCAGCGGAGACAGGCTTGACGGATATACGCGCCCGGCGGCGGCATCCTTTCGCTTCCGGATGCGAATCAGACGGATTTGGCGTTCTTCATAGGCCTGATCTTTTTCAGTATAACGGAGGGTGACTCCAAAGATTTCTGCCAGAAAACCCGGAATTCCTTTCTGGCGTGAAGGCGCCGGCTCTTCTATCACTGCAATGACATCGGCATACACCTGCCGCAAAGCCGCTTCATCTGCTTTCTCATATAGATAACGGTTGTTCAGCAGTTCGGAACCGGGGAGTGCGGCTTCCTTTGCCTGCGTGCGCAGCTGTGCATAATATTCGCTGAATGCAGCCGCTTTGTAAGGATGTGCGTAAAATATACCAACAAGTCCGAATGTCAAAAGACTCAGAAGCTCCCAGCCGAGATAGGAGCATTCAAATATAAAACACTCCCATTTATGGCCGTTCATCATTTTCCTGGAAAGCGTCAGCGCCTCTTTTGCAGAAATATCAGGATTTTCCGCCGCAATATACGGGACCAGATAATAAGAGAAGGTTTTAATGACTCCGCCCGCAATGGTCAGCCACCACAAAAATAGGAAGACCGTACGTACCAGCATGCACCATGAAACCTTCATCCATTTTTTTACCTTTACAATAAAAAGAAATCTCTGTACCGGCAGCCTATCATAGCAACGCCCCTCGAGAAACATCCGCCTTGAAACGACCACATAGATATTTTTTATAAACATCCAGATCGCGAGATTCAGAAAAAGACTGAGGAGAATCAGTATCATAATTGTAATATTCTGAGAACCGAAAATGGAATCCATTGCCGAGACGATAGTGGCCAGCAGCGAACCGGAGGTAACCGCATTTACAATATCTGCAAATACCCCGCGTTCCGTCTGAAAAATACTGCTGCTCCATACCGCATCGGCGGCAGGCTGATCATTTGTACCGCCTGCCGTATTTTCGGAAACCTCGTTTTCTGCACGCTGATATTTTGTATAGCTGAGCGTCTGTGTAAACTCCGCGCCGATAAAAGCCGCGATGAGAC
>USLW01000198.1 GCA_900555605.1 uncultured Clostridium sp.
AAAAACCAGCGCCATGGCGGTAATGGGTGAATCCACCCACAGCGCGATAAAATAGCCACCGCCCAATGCCGCGATACCGATTATTGTAAGCAGCCATTTTGTTTTTGGTTCCTTTTCACCGGTTTGGTCGCTTTTCAGCAGCGCAATAGGATTGGAAAGCCGGATGTGTATTAGATTAAAAAACAGCGCCGCCAAGAAGATTGCAGAGAAAAGTACTGCAGTTACGATCAGGGAGGGGACTGCGGCAGAAAATGTCAGCGGCACTGAAACGTTTACCAGCTTTATCAGAAGCAGATACATCAGTCTGTTCAGGATTATTCCGCCGATCAGACCTACGGTCAGGCAAATGAGGGCAATAAAGATGGTCTCGAAAAAGAGCACCCTGGCGATATGACGTTTTTCCATACCCAGAATGTTGTAAAGTCCCAGCTCCTTCCGGCGTCGTTTCATGAGAAAGCTATTGGTATAAAAAAGAAAAATAGCAGAAAAAAATCCGATTACGACAGAACCGAAGGATAGCATGACCTCCAGGGACTGGCCGCCGCGCATCTTGCTTAGACCGTCATTTTCGGAAATAGTATGCATAATATAAAACATCATGATCGTACCGATGCCGGTCAGCATATAGGGGACATAAGCTTTTGCGTTTTTTCGAATATTGGAAAGCGCCAGCTTTGCATAGAATCGATTATTCAAGACGCCCACCTCCGGTTGTCAGTACGGTCAGGGTGTCGGAGATCTTCTGATACATCTGCTCATTTGTCTGGGCGGCTTTGTACAGCTGATGAAAGACCTCTCCGTCTTTAATGAACAGCACGCGGCCGGCATGACTGGCGGCTTTTACGCTGTGCGTTACCATCAGAATCGTCTGCCCCTCCCGGTTGATTTCGGAGAACAAATGCAAAAGATGATCAGTGGCCTTGGAATCCAGCGCGCCGGTAGGCTCATCGGCCAGCACCAGCAGGGGATTGGTGATGAGGGCGCGGGCCACTGCGGCGCGCTGTTTCTGGCCGCCGGAGACTTCATATGGGTATTTTTGCAGAATATCAGTGATTTCCAATTTTTCTGCAATGGGCTTAAGCCGTTTTTCCATCTCCGGGTACTCTTTACCGGAAAGCACGAGCGGCAGGAAAATGTTATCCTGCAGGGAGAAGGTGTCCAATAGGTTGAAATCCTGGAATACAAAGCCGAGATTATTTCTGCGGAATGCGGCAAGCTCCTTTTCCCGAATTGTGACGATACTTTTTCCATTCAGCAAAACCTGTCCGCTGGTAGGCTTATCAAGAGAAGCGATGATGTTGAGCAGCGTGGTCTTGCCTGAGCCGGATTCTCCCATGATCGCCACATATTCTCCTTTTTCTACGGAAAAGTTGACATTACGCAGAGCCTGTACCTGATTTCCGCCGAATCGCGTTGTGTAGATTTTTTTCAGATGATTCACTTCCAAAAGCGTCATACGCTCCACTCCTTTCGTTTTACCGGCACAGTATAGCAGCAGCGGCGATCCGGCCGCCATTGTTTTAGCTTACATTTTACGTATGAATCTTACATTTTTGAAAGCTTGCTTATTCGAAGTCGGTGTGTGGGGCGGATAAAAGATTGACGGAAATCTTGGTACCCCTTCCGGGGGCGGAGGTGATGGTGATCTCATGGGATAGTTTTGTCAAAATACGCTTACAGAGGTAAAGTCCGATACCTGTAGACTTTTTATCCATTCTGCCGTTAAAGCCCGTATAGCCTTTCTCAAAGACACGGGGGAGATCCTCGGCCCGTATGCCGATTCCCGTATCTTCTATAACCAGCGTCCGCTCAGCGTTTGCGTCCATATAAATAGAGATGGTTCCGTCCTTTGTATATTTTACCGCATTGGAAAGAATCTGCTCGATCACGAATACAAGCCATTTTTCATCGGTAATCACACTGCAATCCGGTTCCCGGAAATGCAGCGTGATGCGGCTGCGCAGGAAGAAAACGGAATACTTGCGCAGCGCCTGCTTGATGATTTCATTCAGCGGATACGCACGCAGCACAAGATCTGAGGAGGGACTTTCCAGACGCAGGTACTGCAGTACCATCTCCACATATTGTTCGATCCGGAACAGCTCCATGCCAAGGGCCTGATTCTGCGGCGTATCATCTGCCTGCAGCAAAAGGCGCATGGCAGCAATGGGGGTTTTGATCTGATGCGCCCACAGCGTATAATAATCAATTGTCTCTGTCCGCCGCAGATCCGCTTCAGAATGCATCTCTGCCATGGCTTCAAATAATACGGAAAGCAGCTGCTGATAGTCCTGTTCCAAAAGTCCCTGCGGTTCGGGCAGACCGTCCAGGCCGCATGAAATCCGACATGCCAAATCCCGGAGCTGACGGTGGCGCTTCAACGTATGCAGTATGTCATAAAGCATAAAAATAAAACAGGCGCACAATGACAGCAGCGCCGCGTACAGAACGGCGGCAAGCGGCAGACCGTATAAATAAAAGACAATTCCGAAGGCAAGAACTGTCAGACCTGCCGCGCAGATGATGCGGATATGCGATTTGAGATAGACGGCTGCGAACCGGCCGAACATTTTAAGCATAGATCATTGCACTCCTCTGTTTTCGCCGCTGGCAGCCAAATAGCCAAAGCCCTTTTTGGTCTGGATCCACCCGCGGAGTCCTGCCTCCTCCAGCTTCCTGCGCAGCCGCGTGACGTTGACGGTCAGCGTGTTGTCATCTACAAAGCTGTCGCTTTCCCAAAGACGCGTCATCAGCGCCTCCCTGGACACGGCTTTCCCGGCATTTTCCAGAAGCAGCTGCAGAATTCTGAATTCATTTTTTGTAAGATCAATCTTCAAGTGTCCATACGTCAGCGTTGCATCGTTCAGGTTCAGAATTGCACCGCCGTATTCCAGCACATTCATTTGTCCCTGAAAAGAATACGTCCTGCGCAGAAGTGCTTGTATTTTTGCCGTCAGGACAGTGGTGTCAAAGGGCTTTGCAACAAAATCGTCGCCGCCCATATTGATGGCCATGACGATGTTCATATTGTCGTCTGCTGAAGAAATAAATATAATCGGTACTTTAGAGCATTTGCGAATCTCCGTGCACCAGTAATAGCCATTGTATGCGGGCAGCGAGATATCGAGCAGGATCAGGTGCGGATCAAATGCGAGAAACTGCTCTGTCACGGCCATAAAATCCGTAACGCAGCACGCTTCATAATTCCATCTGCGCAGCTGCTCGGATAGCTGCTCTGCAATCACCGTATCGTCTTCAATAATCAATATTTTATACACAGCAGATCCTCCCTGCACAATTGCTTCATAAATTATTGTACACCCTGCTGTCAACGCGTTTTTGGTATCCTGCCTGTATTCCGGCGATAGACAATCCGCAGGTATACCTGTATAATAATACGGCGGAAAGAAATGCTGCGATCCGTTTTTGTAAAATTTTGATTCATCCGCAGGAGACGAGGGAGATCCGCATGAATATATTACATTTAAAATACGCTGTTGAGGTCGAAAAAGCGCGTTCTATTACAAAGGCTGCAGAGAATTTATTTATGGGGCAGCCCAATCTCAGCCGGTCAATCAAGGAATTAGAGGAAACGCTGGGCATCACGATTTTTAAAAGGACCTCCAAAGGAATCGTGCCCACTGCCCAGGGAGAGGAGTTCCTTTCATACGCAAAAGGCATTCTGGCGCAGATCGATGAGATTGAGTCCATGTATCGTCATGACAAAGAGGATAAGCTGGCGTTCAATATTTCGATTCCCAGAGCAAGCTATATCACGCACGCGTTTACAAAGCTTGTAGCAAATCTGGATTTATCGAAAGAAATCGAATTTAATTATAAAGAAACAAACGCCATGCGCGCTATTAATAATATTCTGCAGAGCAATTACAATCTGGGTATTATCCGCTATCAGTCGGTATTTGAGGATTATTTCGCGGCGATGATGAATGAAAAGGATCTGAAGTGCGAGACGATCTGGGAATTCAACTATCTGGCACTGATGTCGGCGCGCCATCCCTTAGCACAGAAAAAAGAGATCACTTATACGGATCTGAGTGCGTATATCGAAATCGCCCACGGAGATCCGTATGTGCCGTCTCTGCCGTTTTCGCAGGTGAAAAAGATGGAACTGTCGGATCTGGTCAATAAACGGATTTTTGTATATGAGCGGGGAAGCCAGTTTGATCTGCTGACGGATGTGCCCACGACGTATATTTGGGTTTCTCCCATACCGAAGGAATTGCTGGACCGCTACGATCTGGTGCAGCGCGTCTGTGTGGGTGCCAACCGGATGTATAAAGATGTTTTGATTTATCGGAATCACTATAAGCTGTCGGAAATTGATAAAGCTTTTATTGAAGAACTGAAGCGGTGCATCCGTCAGCTTACGGAGGAGCTGCAGTTATAATTCCTGCATTCGGTATCTATATATCGATATAAACATATCGATATATAAGGATTGCATTTCCGTCTGGAGACGCCGTGTGCTACAATGCAGAAGCAGGGTGAAAGGGAAGGTGTTCTGATTTGGAGCAAGGATTTTCAAAGCAAACGCTGCAGAGGCTTCCTCTGTATTTGAATTATATGAAATCGCTGCCGGACTGCGGTCCGGAATATATATCGGCAACCATGATTGCCGACGCACTCAAGCTCAATCACGTTTTGGTGCGCAAAGATTTAGCTTCTTTCAGTACCTCCGGAAAACCGAAGGTCGGTTATGTCAAAACAGATCTGATGAACGAAATAGAACGCTATCTCGGGTATGACGATGCGCACGATGCAGTGATCGTAGGCGCGGGAAAGCTGGGAAAAGCGCTGCTTGCCTATGAGGGCTTTCAGAAATATGGTCTGAATATTGTGGCTGCATTTGACCGGGATGCAGAGGCAGCCGCGGGGAGTGGTTTAGAAAGTAAGATTTTCCCCATGGAGCGGCTGCAGG
>USLW01000199.1 GCA_900555605.1 uncultured Clostridium sp.
CGGCCGTTTCGTGGCTGACAGCGGTGTCCGTGATGCATTCGGACATGCCCAGCTGGGCGGCGTCGCGACAACGCTGGCCAATATTGCCAAAGAAAAGATCGGCTGCAAAGTCAGAGGCATTGAGTTCAGCCTTCTTCAGCGCTGTGCTGCGCACTGCGGTTCTCTGAACGATGTAAACGAAGCATATATGGCCGGCAGCACGGCAGTTTTGAAGGCAGTGGAAGGGCTGACAGACTATTGCATTGGTTTTGAACGTTTGACGGATGAGAACGGAAACTATAAATGCGGCGCAAAATTGATTAAACTTGATGATGTGGCCAATACGGAGCGGAAGCTGCCGAGAGAATGGATTAACCCAGAGGGGAACTTTGTGACGCAGGCGTATATTGATTATGCGCTTCCGTTGATCCAGGGCGAATCTTCTCCGCCGATTGTCGACGGTTTGCCGCGTTTTGCGAATCTGGCAAAAATCAGAGCGGCGCAGCCATAACGGAAACGGAACGGCGAGGCAAATCCTTAAGCACTTTTTATATTGTTTTTTAAAAAGGAGCTGTAAAAAAGCCTCCTTTTTTCAAAAACTTTCCCGGCAAAATCATGGCAAATCGTGATTTTACCGGGATTTATTATGTAAGGTTTTTTCTTGTTCGACTTTTTGGCAGCCCCTTTTTTCAGAACCGCAATATTGCGGAAGAAGGACCTGCTTGATTTATTGGTGTGTGCTTACAAAACGTTTTCTGCTGTCGAGCTTGTTTCTGATCTTTGCAAACAGTGCAGCCAAAACCAGAATACATTCGCAGCCAAGCAGAATAAAAATGATGATAAAGAGCGCTTTATTTTCCTCCATCAGCTGGACAAACCTGTTGACGGTAGGGATTTGGGAATGAATCGTATTTCCTGCCACCAGATCCACATTATGCGTGCTGCCGTCTCTGAGCAGATAATGCGCAGTACCGATATGCGTGCCTTCTGTAATCGGAGGCTTGATGGTATCAGTGGAATAACCGTCTAAAAAGGTATAGCTGATATTCTGGATATATCTTGTGATATCCACCGGCATGACACAATAGACATTCGCCGCTGCTAATAAGGTTAAATCCATATCTCCGACGGCAATTGAGGTAACCATTTCACCGGCAGAAATCAGACGGCTTTTTTTATATCCATCTAATATATTTGTGATCAGCGCCTTTCCGTATTGTTCATATTGGTCTGGGCTTGTACCGTATACGATCATCAGCAGATTCATACTGTCCGCGCCTGCAGTTTCCGCCGTTTTATGAAAATACGTAAATGCACATAAGGAATCCTCTTCATTATCATACTGCGCAAAGGTGCCCCCGGCTTTTTGGCGGCCGTCAAAGGCCTCGGTTACAAGGCCGCAGGCGTTTAAAACCGTAGAACCGTCCCAAATTAAAGCTGCCTCTGATGTATAGATCTTCGTGAACTGCGGATGATTTTTAATCATATAGCGCATAAACAGCGCGGTATCACCGACGGTTGTCCGCTGCAGTTCATCGGCATGACCGTCTGCATTGGTGAAAAAAGTTTTCGTCATACCGAGCTGTGCCGCTTTTTGATTCATTTTATTGATAAATTCACCTTGGGATTGATTGGGATTTACATATTGGGCCAAGGCGCGCGCCGCGTTATCCGCATTCCCAAGCAGCATAGCTTTCAGCAGTACGTCTACAGAATAGCTGAAAGCAACGGAAAGGCTGTATTTTTTATCAAAAGACACACTGTTTTCCGTCGGGGTCACCTGGTTTGTAATAGAGGTGCTTTCCAGGACAATACAGGCGGTCATCATTCGGGCCAAGAGGGTTCCGTTTACTGTCTGATCAATGTTCTGCTGGGCAAGCATCTGCAGTGTATCTGTTTCCATAATTAAGTACGCAAGGCTGGCTTTATCAATTTCCGCTCCCTCAGCGGTATCGGCAGATACGGAAGCACTGCTGTATGATATCAGCAACACACACACAATTCCCAAAATAATCATACGATATCTTGTTCCAGACATATACGGTTGCTTACCCTCCCGGAATTTGATGTGCTTATTGTACTTAGTTTTTTTGTAAAAATCAAGAAGGGGGCAGCGGGCGGGTTGATTATTTGTTTGATTCCGGATATACTTAGGCAACCAAATCTTTATGAGAGGATGTTGCTTTCATGTTCGTTCCGCATGTAGATGGAAATATCGGAAAATATATGATGCATATGCCCGAAGAAATCTCACAGGCCAGCGGTCTGCGTATTTTCGGTAAGCTGACGAAATCTTTTGTATTTACCACGGATATTGCAATGATCCGAAATATCAACGCGGATGCGGTGATCTCCGTATATCCGTTTACGCCGCAGCCTGTGATTGCGCATGCCATTATTACTGCTTCTAATCTGCCGGTATTCTGCGGGGTAGGAGGCGGAAGCGTATCCGGCGCCGGAATCGTGGAAGTGGCAAAGGATGCAGAGTTCAGCGGGGCTGCCGGTATTGTGGTCAATGCACCTACATCAAATGATACAATTCGGCTGCTCAAAGAAAATCTTGATATTCCGATATTGCTGACCGTGACAAGTACAAAGTCCGACATTGATGAACGCGTGGCTGCAGGGGTAGATATTTTTAATGTCTCGGCAGCGGCGGAAACCCCGGCTGTGGTGCGATATATCCGAGACAGATATCCGGAATTTCCGATTATTGCAACGGGAGGCCCCAGCGCAGATACAATCCTTCAGACCATTTCCGCCGGCGCAAACGGGATTACGTATACGCCGCCGTCTACGGCCGATGTGTTCCGGGATATGATGAATAAATACAGACAGCTGTTCTGACGGAAGCACTGCATAAAAAGCAGCATAAAAGTCAGGAAAAATTTGCTGTAACGATCACCCGGGAATCACTGTCCAAATACAAGGTTCCGGTATCTTTGTCATAAGCGGCGCCGCTTGAGCAGGTGAAGCCTAAAAAAGTATGGCCTGCGGCAGCTTGCGCAGTCAATGGAATATCGACGAGTTTGAAATAGGTTCCGGTCCAGACGGCGGTTTCTGACGGCAGCGTAAGCGTACTGACGGAAACCGTGCCGTAAGCCGGCTGATTGACTCTGATCTCCAGCGTGACATACTGATTTTGACTTGTACGCTTCAATACAGCCGCGGCAATCATGTTCAGGAAAACCTCCGGCCGTTCGTTTGCATATTCGGTTAAAGTATTCAGATTGGACAGCCATTGTGCTTTGGTATTTGTAATTCGGCTGTTTCCATTCCAGATATTGCTGTATATCCAATCATATTCATGAAAAATAGCATTTTTCATGGCTGCTGTCATCTTTTCGACAGCAGCAGGCGAATAATACATATTTGCCAGATCGCAGACAAAATTGACAAATTGGCTGCGGAAGGCCGTGCTGCGCAGAAGACTGCTGAAAGCGGGCGTCAGGAAGCCGCCGTTTCCATTGATTACATTTATATTATGTCCTGTTGCAGAAGCCGTGATATCGCCTGCATTCGGTACGTTTACGCCGTTATACAGCCCCATGGAATAGTCGATGTCTTTCAGCATAAAGCGCCATTTCCCATCATGTCCGTACAGCGCGGAAGGGGAACCCGTATATTTCCACATGCGGGTATTGTTGCCCGGCCAGTCGGCATTATTGACATACATATTAATTGCCATGTATTTCATAAAGTTATCAAGATCAAGCAGCTGGCCTGCCCGGCTATAATTTGCGGCGGCGGTCATGTCGCTGGCAGAAATCCAGTTTAATGCAGATTCCAGATCCTCCCAGTCGGCTTCCGTTCCTGCATCGACTTTGTGAAACCAGCTTCCGTTTTCATGACCATAGGCGACGATTGCTACCTGCTCCTTCGGTACGCCGTAGTGCTGTTCTAAATAATCATTATCCAGATCGTCCCGCATATTGTATACCCCCCAGTATTGGCCGTTGATATATACAACAACAGGACGATATGCCTGATAGTCAATATTCGGAATGCTGCCTGCCAGTCCGTGAATCAGGGCATCCCGGAAAAAGGTATACCGATCGCCGCCGAATAGATTATCATTTCCTCCGGCTCTCAAAATAACGGAATCATACCGTGCTACCAGTTCTCCGTTGATATCCGTATGCTGCGGGAGCAGCGGATATTTAAATTTGCCGTTTTCGGCATCATATTCTTTTCTGGCAGTCAGCTTCAGCGATTTCTGAGGCAGCCCGCGGGAGGTGCCGCCGTAAACCCGCATGCCTGCGTTTATGGAGAAGGCGGCATAACCATTAGAATCAAAGAATTCAATATGCGCAGGACGTTCGGATTCTCTACCATGCTGTGTATAGTGGTCTCCATAAAAAATTCCTGTTTCCGGATGGTATAGATGATCGCGGTCTGTAATAATGGAAATTACAGCCAATCCCTGGTATCGATCCTCAAAATTTCTGCAGCTTCTGTTTACAATATAGGTTGCCGAAACCACCTCACCGACCCGGATATTTCCGCTGAATGCAGCAGCGCGCACTACAGTTGTCTTATCCAGCGCCCCGCGTGTACTGCTGAGATCTTCAATGGCAATACCGCTGTCGTTATATATGCGTGAGGTTGCAGTGGGAAGATCTCCGTTTACGGTATAACGAATCGTATAAAATGTGTGATATGTAAATTTTAGTATAAAAGGCTCCGAATAGAATCCGGACGGATGGGAAAATACAATGATTTTGCCGTCTGTATGATTCGGGTTTCCGTTGTAGGAAGGGGAAGCGGTAGGAGTCGGAGTCGAGGTGGGAGGAGGCGTCACCGGCGCAGTTGCAGGCGCCGCCTCGGTCTGCGCAGCGGCGGACGAAGCCGTTACAGGGGGATTTGACGGCCTATCTTCTGAAGGCCGTGGAAAACATGTTTCATAACGGTCCGTTTCCGGCAGCGGCGTGGACGCA
>USLW01000200.1 GCA_900555605.1 uncultured Clostridium sp.
TTAAACCGCCGGCCATGGCGGCGATCTCATTAAATACATTGATGATGACAGAAGTTGCCAGTCCCATTGCCATCAGCCTGGAATAGGACAGTGCATCGCTGAGCATATCCACCAGCGAGTACACACACGTAATGCCCCCAAAGATCCTGACAAATATATTTTTTGCTTTTCTGCCTTTTGTAAACAAAATCAGCACAAATCCCGCGGCAAGCAAATACAGTCCGTAGGGACTGAGCGTCTGGGCAATCTCCATTTTTCCCACATACGGAATATACGGAAGCAAATACAGTGCTTCTCCTGTAAAAAAGATATACCAAAAACCCACATCGCATACGGCATCCAGCCATTTTCTTCTGCGGATCAGGTTGACAGCTTTCAAGGCAAGGCCTGCATATACATGAATCATGCCGAGCAAAATTGCAAAAGCCAGCAATTTTTCCGGATTATCCAAAGGATTGAACCAGATGGGCCCCAATGCAAATTTTTTCAGCGTCACGGTTTCTATCAGGTTTCCGAACCAGCCTCCGAACAGCGCACCCCAAAAAACAGTTGAAAGTCCGCAGAAAAAGAATAATGTCAAAAAGCGGCGCATACTGTTCTCGAGCTTTTTCTTTTTCAGCAAAAATGCCGTGGCAATCGTGAGGAGCAGGCCGTAGCCGGCATCGGACAGCATAAAACCAAAGAAAAGAATATAGAAAAAGCCGGCTACGTTGCATGGATCATACTCAAAATAGCTTGGGGTGCTGTACATTTTAACAACAGACTCCACGGAAGAGCCCCATATGCCGTTTTCCAGCAGCGTCGGCGGGATTTCGTCCTCCTTCGGGTCGCGCAGTTCCATATGACACGTGTAATCCGCCGGCAATTCGGTTACAAGCGCTTTTTCTGCTTTCGCCGGAATCCACCCTTCAAAGGCAAATGTATATTTTGTTGTCCCCATTTTGCGGGCAGCGCCTTCCTGGTCAATCTGAATCGTATAATAGTCCACCAGCGTTTCAAAATCCTCTATGTATCTGGCATAATTTTTTAATTTTCTGGACAGCCGCGCAATTTCTTCCCGTTCATCGTCAATCCGATCGGAAAGCTGCTCCGTACAAAGGGACGGCGTTCCGTGATATCCTTGGAAATCATGACGGATACAATCATATCGGCGAAACAGCGTCATAACGGCCTCTTCCTGGGATTTATGGAATACCAGAACAAATAAGACACCTGATTTTTCCGCATATACCTGCTGAAACCAGCAAAGCAGCCCACTCTCTTCCGCTTCATCCGTCATTCGATTCCACTGATCTGCAGATCCTACCGTTCCGTATACGATACGTGTCGCCGCGGTTTCCGTACAGGACAAATCACATGGACAGCTGGACCACACAGACAAATTCATAGCAGATGCCTGAAGACGGTTGATTTCCGTTGTACGCGTTCCGATTTCAGATGTAACGGACTCAATATCCTGTGCATAAGACAACAGCTCTTCCCGCGCCTGCACAACGCGCAGGAACGCAGTCCGTGATATCTGCTTTCTCGTGTGAAACAGTTCCTTTTTCCGTTCATCGTAATCCGACAGGATCTCTAAAACGTTCCGGACCCGAGACTGCGCCTGCAAATATTCCGCTACCGCGGGTGAAACAGTGCGCTCCTCATCGTCTTGTGCCTCTTCGGCTTCCGCTCCGGCAGCATCAAACCGGCTCAATTCCACTACACCGAGCTCTGTCAGTCTGTTGATAATATTTTTCTTGTCTTTTTCCAGTCCGATAAAAGACAATCTGCGCATTGCCGAAACTGCCATCAGAATTCCCCGACCTTTTTCAATATCAATTGCACGGCACGCTGCATGTTCGCAGCCGTCTCTGTCCGAAGCTGTTCTAATTCCATCTCTAAATCAGCCGTCTTTTGCTGCAGTGCAACCTGTGCCTGCGCAATGGCGTCAGCTGTCCGCTGTCTGCGCGCCTGTTCTGCGGAAGCTTCGGTTTCTGCTATCAAGCCCCGAACCCGGGCATGGGCCGCCTCCTTCATCGCGTTGGCCTTCTGCAGGCTTTCTTCTTTGATCCGGTCCGCTTCCGCTTCCGCATTTCTGATGATATCTAAATAATTCTGCATATACGATACCTGCCTTTGTCAGACAAAATAGCGACGCTCTCTTTGAATTGCAGTCCCTCCTGCAATGAATTTTTATTTTATACTTTCTGAATGCAAAAGTCAAATTCTGTTCATTCTGTGTCGGAAAAAGGCCATGCTCCCGCGCTCTATGCGGAAGCAGCATCGTATCCTTTATTTCTGTGTTACCTGAAAGGTCCTCTGACTTCCCGTGCCGTCCACGCGAACTGCAAAGTGGTTTCGTCCGCCGGAAAGAGTAAACACCGCAGTTCCGTCTTCACAGCGAATCTGCGGCAGATACACATGCGTGCGACACTTCGTACAAATGCTGTCAATCAAAGAAAAAGGCGCTGATCCGAGCACAAACGCAAGGCCCGGACAGCGCTTTTTTATAAGCTTTCTTTAACGGCAAGCTGCACTGCAGGAAAAGTTCATCCTCCGTTTTGGCAAAGAATCTCCATAAATTCCTCACCTGTTATGGTTTCGCGTTCCAGCAGGTACCGAGCCAGTTCATGGAGCTTATCCATATTCTCTATCAAGATCTTTGCAGCCCTTTCATGCGCTTCCTTAATGATGGTGTTCACCTCATCGTCCACTCTTGCCGCAGTTTCTGGAGAACAGGCCAGCGCTGCATCGCCGTCCAGATATTGGTTCCGCACCGTTTCAAGGGCAATCATATCAAAATTCCGGCTCATACCGAACCGCGTCACCATGGCGCGCGCCAGCTTTGTTGCCTGTTCAATATCATTTGAAGCACCGCTGGTAGCAGAATGGAATATCAGTTCCTCTGCGGCCCGGCCTCCCGTAAGCGTTGCAATTCTGCTGAAAGCCTCTTCCTTTGAAAGCAGCACACGTTCTCCCTCGTCCACCTGCATGGTATAACCCAGTGCGCCGGAAGTACGGGGCACGATCGTAATCTTATGAACCGGAGCAGAATTCTGCTGTTTTGCAGCCACCAATGCATGCCCGATCTCATGGTAAGCAATAATCTGCTTTTCTTTATGGGAAATTACCGCGTTTTTCCGTTGATAGCCGGCAATCACAACCTCTACGCTTTCTTCTAAATCATTCTGCGTTACCTGTTTATGACCGGAACGTACCGCATGCAACGCCGCCTCATTGATAATATTGGCAAGCTCTGCGCCGGAAGCACCGGCAGTAGCTCTGGCAATGGCATTGAAATCAATCGCGCGCTCAATTTTTACTTTTTGGGCATGCACCCGCAGAATTGCTTCCCGTCCCGCAAGATCCGGAAGCTCTACAGGAATCCGCCGGTCGAACCTGCCCGGCCGCAGCAGCGCAGGATCTAAGGACTCCGGCCGGTTCGTAGCCGCTAAAATAACGACGCCCCGTTTTCCGTCAAAACCGTCCATCTCAGTCAGCAGCTGATTGAGCGTCTGTTCGCGTTCATCATTTCCGCCTATCGCACCGTCCCGTTTCTTGCCGATGGTATCGATCTCATCTACAAAAACGATACAAGGCGCTTTTTCGTTTGCCTGCTTGAACAGATCCCGCACCTTTGCTGCTCCCATCCCCACAAACATTTCTACAAACTCAGAACCGGAAATAGAAAAAAACGGCACGTCCGCTTCACCTGCAACGGCCTGTGCAAGCAGCGTTTTCCCTGTTCCCGGAGGTCCTACCAGTAGTGCGCCTTTTGGCAGATTCGCGCCGATTTCGGCATATTTTGCAGGATTATGGAGAAAATCTACAATTTCCGCCAGCGCTTCTTTGGCCTCATCCTGTCCTGCGACATCTGCAAAGGACTTCCCTGTTTGTGCTTTTACGTATACCTTCACATTGCTTTTTCCGAACGACAGTGCATCCGGCATACTGCCCATGCGTTTTTGGAGCTGACGCATTAAAATCTGGCCGATGAGCACAAAAATAAAAATTGGAAGAATCCAGGATAAGAAGAATGTCAGCAGCGGATTCTCACGCGCAGTATTCCGATTGAATACAATATCACCGTGCGCAGACAGCCGCTCCACCAAATCCGGGTCGTTCATAACACCGGTGGAATAGATCATTTCCTTTCCGTTCTCATCCACAGCCGTAAAAAGAATCTGATCGTCCTGTACATCCACCTCCCGTACAGTTCCTTTCTCGATTTCTCTTAAAAAGAATCCGTAATCCGTCTCATGGATCCGCTGCTGGCGAATCAGCGGTACAATCAATGCATTGAACAAGAACAGAATCAGCAGAGAAATAACGGCATAATAAATCAGCGGCTTTTTGGGCGTCTTTTGTTGCTGTTCTTCCATAATCATCATCCTTTACATTTCCTTTTTTTCGCCTGCCGTCCCCTCCGCCGGAGCGTTTCCGCACTTTTCGGGGAGCGTACACCGTCTCAGCGTTCAGTAAGCGCGGCTTTTGCTTCTTTATAAAAAATATCCAGCTTTCCGATGTAATTTCCTTTCCACGGTTTATTCCTGCCGCAATAGTGGATAATCGCAGAATGCTTTCTTACCCATTCCAGATTCAGCCAAGCTTCTGCTTCCGGCCGCAGAAAAAACAGGCGCTCGGTCATGTTATATCGGTACGGATTGAGCGGAAGAATCCGGCTGCTGTAAAGGCCGCTGATTACATCCTGATCCGGCAGCAGCAGCGTATTCCTATGTTTTTCAATATATTGAAAGACCGCCGCATAATCCTGCTCCTTTCTCAGGAGCTTAAGATTAATCAGCAGGACACCGGAATTAATATACGGACCGGCATGCTCCATGCCAAGCCGCAGCGCGTTCAGCTTTCGCATCGGCTCCTTTACATGGCTG
>USLW01000201.1 GCA_900555605.1 uncultured Clostridium sp.
CCCGCCAGTTCCGGAGCGGAATAATTCAGCTGACAATACAATGCCATGTCACCGATACCGATGGGCATCTCGCCTGACTTAAAGCGCATATAAAAATTCGCCTGATACACAACATTATATTTCAGATACAGATCCGCATATTCACGGAACGCAAGATATGCCGCGTTCGTATTGAGCGCCGAAGTCATACCGTCTATGTCATACAGGTCTCCGCCGTACTGATACAGGAACGGCGTGTATCCGCCTACACCGTAGTTATGGCAGAAATCATACCCTGCTTCCTGCAGCACAGGCAAAATAGAATAAACGTCATCCCATGTGTTCGGAACATCAAGATCAAGTTCTTCCATAATATCGGTCCGATAGAAAAGCGCAACCCAGTTCTGCGTCTCAGGGAAGCCGTAATAATCCCCCCGATACTTGAAAGGTTCAAATGCGCCCCCCTGTCCGTCTCTCCAGTAATATTCGCTTTTTGCCAGTTCATAGAATTCCGGATTATCATCCACGCCGTCCCGGTCCAAATCGTTCAGAGGAAGCAGCGCGCCGCGGATCGCAAATTCAAACGGGGTTCCGACACCGATGGAAATGGCCACGTCCGGCGCCGTACCTGCAACATACCGCTGCATAATCAAGCCTTCCGAAGAACCAGCGACCATATTAACATTTACTTTAATGCCCGTATTCGGCGTAAACTGTTCACTGATCAGATTGCGCATGATATCAACGTGCTCACGGCCTCTTGAAACGTAAACCGTAATTTCCTTTTCTGCATTCAGCGCATCATCACGCACGCCGATCATGGAATAATCCTTTACCCATGACCAGTAGAACCGCCGGATGCCCACATACAGTCCCTGCCAGAAATTACTTCTGGCCGAAGAGTAATCATATCCGGAACCAGATAAAATCATATAGTCAATCGCCATCGGCTGATCCTTAATAGAAACAAGCGTGTTGCTCAGACCGGTCTGCGCGTTTGTAATCTCGTTCAAAGAACTGGGCATCGTCTCCAGATCCTCTGATATCGATTCAAATAGCTTTTGGGCAACCTGCACTGCGGAAGCGTAATAAGGGGCATAACCGCCGTTTGCCTCCTGAATCTGTGCGTAGCATTCTTTAAATATGGCAGCATACGTCTCGACATGCTCCTGAATGTCAGGAATATAACGCTGCAGATCCCAGTCCCGGTTCTTATCGACCACATAACCGCCCGAGGAACTGCGCGTAGAAGAGGTCAGCTGCACAACCTTTCTGACCAGCTCCGAGATGGAATCCATTGCTTCTTCAATTTTTTGTAGAGAATGACGAAGCGGGCCAACCTTACTTGTAATCGTAATCGTGTTGGTCCCCTCTTTCAAATAAAACAAATATGGATTCTGATCGGAATCCTTCAGCGCGGAGCCGACCCAGCCGTCAGAATAAGGAAAGCAGTATTCCTCCATCTCTTGGAAGGGAATTTCTCCGTTGATCCGGATCTCACGATAGGAAACAACATAGGTCAAAGAGGTCTGATAGCGGAATCCGATCTGGTACCAGCCTGCTTCCCCTTTGGGAACATCAAAAGACCAGGAAACGGTATCACCTCCCGAATTCCATCGCGTCCCGCCGAAAACATTATAGTGGATATAATCATAAGAAGCAGGTACGGAGCAATAGTTGTCATCATACTCCATGCGCAGACCGACATTGGAAATATAATCCGGAACCTCAAATTGGATCTGCTTGGCATCCTTATTATATATATTGCTGTCAGAAAATTGATTCAGCTGCAGATAGCTGTCATATGTAGGATTCTCAACAGGGGCAATTAAAGAGATATCGCCGATTACGCCGGCTTCTCTTGAAAAGGTCAGCACAATCGTATTCTCACCGGCCGCCAAATAGAAACGGTACGGATTCCGGTACAAACCGTCCGGATGAGACATTACGGCAGACTGCCATAAATAAACCTCCCGCTGCTTCGGACGGATCTGATTGTTGGTTACATCAATCAGATCCGTATCATAAAATTCGTACGCACGCTTCAGTTCCAAATAGGAGGATTCCAAAAAGGGCTGCTTTCCGTTTACGGTCAAGCCTGCCAGCATGTTGGTATTTTTGCCGGCAAGCATTAAGTATTCAATCTGCAGAGAATACAAACCAGACTGCGGTACATTCACATGATACGTCAGCGTCGTCGTGTTCGCGGAAACATAAAGCGCCTCTTCAAAATCTGTCATAAAGGCTTTCCCGCTGTTATACTGCATAACCGGGTATGAAAGATAGTCATAATCGGACATCTCCGAAAACTTCCGGACCGGTATGGAAACCAGCTTTCCGTTCTCGTCCTCTTTATAGTCAGAGCTCGCCGCAGCATCGAGCTCTCCGGACAAAGAAATCGGCTCACCGGTATAATTGTGATAATTTGCATTGCCGTTTTCTCTGTATTCCCTATATTTAGACAATACCTTTCCGTATTCCAATAAACTGTTGTCGAGTCTTTTTTCATTGGAGATAAACGGATTGAACGCCATCTCATCCGTGTTCTCCACATCAAATTGGCGTGCCAAGGAGCTCTTGTCGCTGTTCAGAACCAGAACCACAACGAGCAAAACCACCAGAACACCCAAAATGATTGAATAACGAATAATTTTCTTTTTCTTTTTCTTATTCATATGCTCAACCTTCCAAAATATATTGTAAGAACTATGATAAAACGCTGCAAAAGAAATGACCTTCCCCGCAAGTTCACGGAGTTGGGCAATCTTAACAAAAGAATTATATATTTTTTGTACAACAGTGTCAACAAGCAAATTCCGCCGGATTTATTACGGTTATGTAAACAAGTGTCTTTCTTGGTGATAAAAAACAAAAATTTACAATGCCTGCACCAAATCTTTGTAACATCTGCCGCGTTCCTCAAAATTTTTAAATTGGTCGAAGCTGGTACTGGCAGGAGATAAAACGACAGCCTCTCCGGGAACGGCGGCATGATATGCAGCAGCTACCGCTTGGGAATAGTCCTCACAGCGGATCACCGTCACATCAGGATCCGAGATCCCCCTTTGTGCCGCAGCAGCTTTCAGGGCGGCTTCAATTTTCTCTGCCGTTGGCCCGGTTAGGATCAGTACGCGCACGCGGTCCAGTAAAACCGGCCCTAATGCATCATAGGGAATATTCTTATCTTTTCCGCCGGCAATTAAAACAACTCTGCGTGAAAAAACGCTTAACGCATGAATCGTTCGGTTCGGGCTGCTGTCAATAGAGCTGTTGTAGTATTTTACTCCGTTCAGTTCCCGTACAAATTCCATCCGATGCGCAACGCCGCCAAAAGTACGGGCCACCTCCTGAAGCGTCTGGGCCTTTAGCGTATCCGCGCAGGCGCAGACAGCCGCCATATAATTTTCAACATTATGCATGCCCGGAAGCAAAATATCCTGAAGCGGAAGCCTGAACTCCGTTTTCCCCTGATAAACCAGACTCCCATTTTCAATAAAAGCGCAGCCGTCCGTCTGTCCCGGCACCTCCGGAAACGGTACTGCACCGGAAAAGCAGCGCACGATATGGCCGCCGTGCTGCAGCAGGCGATGGCAGATTCTGCGTGTCTGATCATTGCCGCAGTTCAGCACCACAATGCCTTCCGGCCTTTGATGGCAGAAGATCTGTTCCTTTGCCTCGATATATTCTTCGTAATTTTTATGAACATCCAGATGATTCGGCGTAATGTTCGTTATAACGGAAACATCCGGGCTGACATGCATATGCATCAGCTGAAAGCTGCTCAGCTCCACAACAACACGGTCCTGCTCCCGGATTTTTGTGAGGCGGTCGATCAGCGGAGTTCCGATATTTCCGCCTAAATATACAGTTCCGCCTTCTGCTGACAATAGCTTATGAAGCACTGTCGTTGTCGTCGTTTTGCCGTCACTTCCGGTGATTCCATATATACGGGCCGGACAATAGCGCATAAAAACTTCCATCTCGGATGTCACTTCAGCACCGGCGTCCTGTGCCGCCAGCAGCTGCGGCAGGTCCGGTCGGATAACCGGTGTTTTAAAAATCACGTCCCAGCGTTCCTCTGCTATATTGTTTAGGTAGTCTTCTCCTAAATGATAGGCTGAAACGCTCCCCTCCTCTAATAGACGCTGTACCTGTGCGGCAGCATGCGCACTGTCATTCCGGTCAAACACCGTAATATGCGCCGCACCGATTTCCTTTAAAAAGCGCAGCAATGCCAAATTGCTCAAGCCAAGTCCCAGAACTGCAATTTTTTTATGCTTTATGCTGTCTACATACCTCCTAAGTGCTTCCGTCACTGAAAATACCTCCTGAAAGAAAACGAATCGCTTCTATTATACAGACTCTGTAAAAAAAAGTACATCATTTTCTTGACTTTTTGTATATGACAATTTATTATAGCATTTGTTACTTTTATGCCGTCAGATTATGCATAAAAATGACAGCAAAAGGAATTTTGGTGAAATTTTCGCACGGAAATTTGTTCTTTTTCGGTGAAGGATTATAAAAGCCGCCGAATTTTCGGCAAAACCGGAACTGATCAAATTCTAAGTTTCGGAAAGGAATGGAAATTGTTATGACATATGGCAGCACGAGGGGCACTGTACAGGGCGTAAGCTTCTCCGACGCGGTCTTGATGGGAATCGCACCCGACGGCGGACTTTTTGTTCCTGAAAGAGAGGTGCATTTCGACTCTTTGGACCTGGCGAATATGTCGGCATTGTCTTATCAGGAGCTGGCATGTGAAATTATAAAAGAATTTGCAACAGATTTTACCCCTGAAGAAATTGCGCGCTGCGTGGAAAATGCATATGGCAGGGGCAGTCGTTCCGGTTTTGTTTTTCCCGAAGAGGTCGCGCCGCTTACACGTC
>USLW01000202.1 GCA_900555605.1 uncultured Clostridium sp.
AACCCTCGACCTCTAGCGTGACAGGCTAGCGTTCTAACCAACTGAACTACCGGGCCACTTTTGGTGGGAGTTACAGGGATCGAACCTGTGACCCCCTGCTTGTAAGGCAGATGCTCTCCCAGCTGAGCTAAACTCCCAATTCCCTGCCGCGTTGAGCGGCGAGGTTTAGTATACAAAATGCGGTAACGAATGTCAATAGGTATTTTAAAAAAATCCAAAAAAATTTTTATCCTATTCTTTTACATATTTTCATTTTTTATCCGATCTCTTTGCCTGTTCAGCCATCAGAAGAATGCGCCCCTGCCGTCACAGCCTGATAGGCAGCACGATACCGCCGCACCACCTCCGATGTATCCAGCACTTCCTGCAGAACACCCCCATTTTGAAGCTGTTCATGAATATGTTCTTCAACCGGAATCACAGAGCGGCTGCCCATGCTTGCCAGCGGAATTCTGCCGTTTCCTGCAAACACGTTGAACACATAGGTGTGGCCTGCAGCGGGAAACATATCATCCTCTTGCATATAAAAATGTTTTTTATTTTCTGAAACACCTCCGTACTTTGCAATCTCGATGGTTCCGTCTGTCGGCAGCACCCCTTTTATATTTTCCAATACCCGAACCGTATAGATGGTGGTCGGCATGGGCCAGCCCTCTGCCTCGTATTCCGTCCGGCAGACACCCTCAACCACGGCCACAAAGGAATATTTTACATGCTCCATCAGCTTGTTCACATCATCTGCATCAAAAGCAGGGCATATGACATATACCGCACGTACAGGTACCGACTCAAAGGAATCCGCAGCACAAAGAAACAACAGCAGCAGCAAGCATGCAATGATTGTCAATATCCGTTTTCCCTTACCTCTCTGCTTTGTCATTTGCAGCACCTCTGGCTTTTAACAATTTTTCTGTCGTCGATAGCTGTTTTCAGCATCCTGTTGAGAGCGCGCACATCAAAAGCATACGAAGAAGCAATTTTCTGACGTTCCGGCAGAGCTGCGCCCCGTAGCCTCCTCCTTACGGGGATTCCGCCTGCAAACGCTCCGCCTGTATGGCCTCAAAAATCACAGCCAGCTTTCCGGGCACCTTCTCAGGCTTCAGAAAGTCCTGCAGCCACGCATCATTCCCGATCTTATCCTTGTAATTTCCGCTTATTACAAGATACCATTTATCAACCTTAAGATCAATTGTCACCAAGGAGTCTTTATAGTAGCTGTACATAATCTTGCTGTCGCCAATATCTACAGCATACAGGCCGCTGCTTTTCTGCAGCAGCATCCCCTCTGCCGGCAGGCTGTTTACGTTTAGTTTCTGATATGGTATTGCCGGAGACTCCGGCCAGGTGTACCGATACGCCTCATATAATTCCGTCATCTCTCGATATGCCTCATCACAAAAAACCTGTATCCCCCATCCATAGTCCATACGGTCTCTTACTTCATACAGATAATAATCACACCGTTCAATGACTGGAATGGTTACGGAATAAAAACTGCCGTTCGGCATAATGGCAGTATACGGCAGATAAACATTTTTCGAGCGGAATAAATCAACTGCCGTTTGATACTCATCCGCATAATAAATCGTTGCGAAGACTCCGCTGTTTACATCAAAAGCAGGAACCGTAGGGCTCGGGGTACTTATGTGCCGATCATTTACCTGCCCGCAGCTTGCCAAAACAACCGCCGCCGCTATGAGCAATAAGACGGATATTCCTTTTTTCATAAATCAAAACCTCCTTAATTGCTATTTTATTTTCCCCAATGGGAATACCAATTTACATTATTTTCAATAACTTGTGTGCAGTAGCTACAGATTGTCATATTATTCAGAACAGTCGAGGACCCTCGCTCTTCTCCATAAATGCAGTTTTTGGCCTGCCCAAGTCTTTCATCCGTATTCGGTGTTTCCCCTCCATAATGATCCTCCACCCCAAAGAGGTGTCCGATCTCATGTATTGTCGTCATAATTTCATGATTATGGGTCGGCGGCATATAATAGCAAACCGTTGAAATGCCAACCGCCCTTTGCGTAAGACCCCTGGGCCCCATTCGGCAGGAAGGATTGCTATCGCAAACCCTATGTCCGATAAACGCCAGCCTTCCCGTTTTATTCGTATCCGCAAAGGGAATTCTAAGCAGGATGTTATATATATTTTTATGATGATACGGAGATAAGCTTACACTCAGATCCGCATTCAGACTCGATCTGTTGCAGGATGTGCTGCATTGACAGTTATTAAAATATTGCGGTCTTGCGCACAAATCTCCATACGAGGTGAACTGCGACGGTAAAGAGGCATTGATATAAATATGGAATCGATCCAAATATAGCTTTCGAAGCCGCATGATGTCCACATTGATCCGATTCTTCACCTGATCAGGAAACCTTGCATCGTATGCGCCGTCATAAATTACATCAATGTTCAGAACCCTGCTGATGGTCTTTGTTGAAAGATACCACTCATCGCGGTAATCGGTATCGTTCGAGTAGACAAGCTGTTCAATTGCGATGCCGTTGGCATTGCTTGAATACGGCTTTACCGATAGTACCCGATTGCCGGACTCGCCTGTTTTGGAAGCAATCTGATAAGAACCGTTATCCAAAATTGTAACCTTCCATTTCATCCCATCTGTAATCGTACCGGACTTCAGCACAACAGCGGCATTTCCCGCAGAATTCCCCTGCACGGCTAAATAATAATCACGGGTGCTTGCTTTACATGATTGAATCGTATAATAGCCGTCTGACTGCAGCTGAAATGTCCATCTGATGGAATCGCCTCCGTGATAATCCCACTGATGTATTATGGTTCCGTCTGCCATGACCTGACCGGCAATATCCGTATATCGCTGGGTTTTCTTATTGGCGATAAAATAAATACCGTCGGCAAGGTCGGAAACCTTTACCGTATAGCTTTTTGTATAGGTTCTCCCGTTAATGTCAGCTGTTGCCGAAATGATCGTGGTTCCCGGTGATACGGAGGTTACGGTTCCGGTGCTGCTGTTGACTCTGGCAATAAATTCATTGCCGGAGGACCAGGTAACAGATTGACTGATTGTATCGCCTGAATAAACCGCCACAGCAAGATTTAAGCTTGATAAGGATTTGGCATAATTCGGTGCAATCCACTTTGTAGTATTTGAGGCGTTCCCGCCCGAAGCATGATAAAGCATAAGTCCCTCAGGCGGCGAAATCAGCCGGCTGAGATTCCAGAACTGCAAGGTGTTTCCGGATTGATATCTTTGCAAATTGACGTTGACGCCTGCGTTCAAGCTGGCGGAGGTAAGGGTAAGCGCTTTACCGGAGGAAGCGCTGTTTTCAAATACATATCCATATGTGTTATCCGTGATTTTCCTGTAAACAATCGCCCATCGGGCATTCCCGTCTACCCCGCTGTACGTGTCTGAAGTTCCAATTCCGCGAATATCCGCATTTCCGTCCGTTGCGCACAGTCCCATATTCAGCTTGTGCATGGGCCGGACACTGTACTGCCCTGCATCTAAATACTTGATCTTCCACAACTGAAAGAGTTTCTGCGGATCGGTATTATATAATAAATCCTGGTATACATTTGTGCCGTTGGCAATCCCTCCGTTGGCAGCGTGCAGATATCTATTGCTGTATGCGTTTCTGATATAATACACGCCGTCTTTCAGAATTAAATAAATCTGACAGGTATCTGTATACGTATTTCCTGCGGGATCCGTATAATGCGCAGTAATCATGGGATAACCCGCCCGAAGCCCCGTAACAAGCCCACTGCTGCTGACAGTTGCAAGCTTTGTATCACTGGACGTCCAGGTAACCGTTCCGCCGGCGGGATTTGTCTGTGCGCTCAGCTGGAGCGTACCGCCTTCCGTAAGATAGGCAGATATCGGCGAAACACTGAAATTCGTCATATATTCCATCACCACATAGGGTTTATTGTCATAGCTTCCGGTTTCAGAGGTATCAAACTGCTTTTTATAGGAAATCGAGGATTCGTTTGGGTTCACAAGCACAAATCCCATTGCCGCGTTGTAGGCGCCGCTTTTCCAGCCCTTTACCAAGCTGGTAATATCAAAGCAGGCATAAGCGGATTGCGGCGCGGAGGTTCCCCAATTGGAGGCTGTAGAATAGGTTCCCGCGTTATTCCAGGTCACATTGCTCTCGGTCCAGGAGGCATTGCCGGTGTTCCGATAAAGATTGATTGTCCGGGCTGCGGTCCCTGTGGCCTCCCGGTAATAAAATTTCACGGAGTTAATCTGGCTTTCGGAAAGTGACGTATAAATTCCGTGAGTGTACAGGCCGTTAAGCCGCACCATGGTTCTGCCGACTTGATAGTCGCTGTCCCCATAACCCACAGTTGCATAAATCCACGATCCGGTATTCAGCGTAGGTTTTCCCGAAAAAACCGTAGCATCCTGAATGGAAGCGCCGCCTGTATCCGCATCGGATACGCGCAGTGTTGAATATACGGACAGCGGATACGCCGTGGTGCTGTCTGTCAGAAACGCTTTATCAACAGAAACCGTCACCGCGTATTCTTCCGCCTCCCGAATAGGCGCAACAGAAATCTCGGCGGCGCACAGCCTTTTATGGGCATCACAAACAAGAATGCTGTCTAAATGGATCCGTTTCTGCGCTTCGGCAGATTCCGCGAGGTAGAATCCCCCCTCCGGCCGTAAAAATACGGAACGCCCGTTTGTATACAGCCTGAAGTAAAATGTATTTTGTCCCGTATAGGCGGCAATGGAAAGGGTTCCCCGGACGCCTGACAGCGTCGGCGTAAACCGCAGCGCCGTATGGGTACCGAGTACACTGCCATAAGCCACTTCGTTCTGTACGGCATCCTTGCTGGCGTACATCGGCTG
>USLW01000203.1 GCA_900555605.1 uncultured Clostridium sp.
CCGTTCTGTCGCCGCGGCCTCGGAAATCCCCTCCTCTATATAGTCATCTATCATTTCGCTGTAATACTGCAAAGATTTCTCTACTTCCTCCCGCGGCAGCGATGACAGCATCCATTCCAGCTTCTGTAAAAATTCAAGTTTCGTCATGACTGTTTCCTCCTCGTATAAACTCATATACCCGCATGACATCCTGCCACTCCTCCATAAAATCCTCTATCCGTTTTTGTCCCAGGTATGTGATCCGGTAATATTTGCGCAAGCGGCTGTTGTGCTCCACGGAATAAACAGTCAGATAATTCCCGCTTTCCAGCCTTTTCAGAATCGGGTACAGCGTGGACTCGGAAATCACAATGCACTGTGAAATATCCTTAATCAGCTGATATCCATATGAGTCCTTTCTCTGCAGCACTGCCAGCACGCAAATCTCCAGCAGCCCCCGTTTCAATTGGGTGTCCACAAAGATACCCCCTTTCGCGTTATACTATACGACACATAGTATATTGTGTCAAGAGGTGTTCTGCATAAAATTTCTGACCGCCGGCAGAGGATGTATAATTCCGGCAGAACTGCACATTATACAAATATCCCAAAAAGCAGAAGACTGTGAAAGGACTGAACGGAAAATGAAATCCAAGAATAAAGACCACAAGGCAAATCCCAAATCAGCAGGCAACAATCAATGGACCTCCGCAGGCAAAGACATGCGGGACAGCCGGGAACGAAAGGACGGTCCCGGCGGCGAAAACGGCAGCAAATGAGAAAAGGGGGAAGCCGCGGCTTCCCCCTTTTCTCATTTGCTTATACCGCGGCTGCCAGACTTGTTATCCGCTCGATGCTTCCCGTGCAATAAACAGCAGTTTCATTTCAAACACTCTTCAAAAAAATTTCGCAATCGAGTAAATTCCTGTTGTATTTTTTCTATATGAGTGATATGATACAAAAACAAATAAAAAAACAAAGGCCCCAGGGAGTCCCTGTGCCGCCTCTGCCTGAAATTTTTATCTTTAATCGCTGTACACAAAGAGAAACGGAGCACTGATATGTCCACGGAAGAGCTGCTGAAAAATTATATTAAAGAACAATATAAGAGCATACTCGAGTTCACCACCGCCTGCGGGCTTCCCTATTCTACTGTCATGAATATTTTCCAGCGGGGTCTGTCTGGCGCCAGTATCACGACAGTGGATAGAATTTGTACGGCCCTTCGGATTAGAATTGAGGAATTGATCAAAGGCAATATTGTAAAAATAGAAGAAACCTCCGTGCAGACGGAACCTGAGCAGCATTTGGTTCGGAACTATCGGATGCTGAATGAGGATGGCCGCACGGAAGCACAAAAACAAGTGGAGAACCTTACATATATTCCGAAATATCGTCTGCTTGAACATTCTGCCGACAAAGAAGAACAGGCGGATCCGGGACAGACATTATCCGGAGCAGACGATCTGCCGTGTATAAAGGCGGCGCCAGGAGCATCGAAGAATTTACCACCGCACTTTGTATCACGGAGGACGTTTTAGAAGAAGTACTGGCCTATTATTTTGCCAGATACGAAAAAGGATCATCCGGAACGGATACTGCGTCTGTTTTGAGCCGTTTGACATCGCCGCAGTATGAATGCCTGCCGGGCGCCTGCTTTCATCTGAAGCGCCAGGTGTTCCGTTTATTTTTATTCCGGATCAAAATGTAAAATTTCGTTTGACAAGTTCAGTCCGCTATATTATAATAGACAGGTCGTTTGACGGCATCGGTCATGGAGAGATGGCTGAGCTGGTCTAAGGCGCACGACTGGAAATCGTGTGTCGGCTAATACCCGACCGAGGGTTCGAATCCCTCTCTCTCCGCCAGAATCTATCCAAAAACTCCGATTCCATCGGAGTTTTTGGCATTTTAAGAGATGACACATCCGCTCTCTTCGCTTTTCCCTATCTTCTTTCATCCGGAGAACTTTCTTCTTTTCCCTACGATCCTCTTTGCGCGCAAGCGTGTGATTGAACAGACTGTTTTTTACTTCCGGCGGTATCTTCTGCAGTTCTTTTCCGTTTCATACATCCGTACCGGCACACAGTCCGTATCCGGCCCAAAGCATACTATTTTATGTCCTCTGCTTCCCGGACATCTGCTCTGGATATTGGCGGCACGCTTCCTTGCTCCCGTATATCGTATTTTTCCCTTGCTGCCTTTTCCGGACAGTCTCGCCAAAAAATACCGGAATCCTGCCGCGGTGCCGGCGGAATACATGGCAGTTATGCTGTAAGACAGATAAGGGATTTCCCCCCACAAGGGATTGCCCCACAGGAGTGGCGCAGTCCCTGCAGGAAATGATTGATTGGGTACGTTGTCAAGGTCGGTCGTATTTTCTTACGAAAATCTCCACCTTTCCCTTCACAAGGCTGGGTCAGCCACATTTGTCCAAAATCATTGACAGCTATAAAGCTGGTTCGGAATATCGGCAAATTCAGACTTGACAAATCCCCTGTTTTTTAGTATAAATGTTAAGTCAGTCAGCCAAAAAGTGCGTAGAATGCTGAGCATTCTACGCACTTTTTTTGTGCTTCTGCCGCAGTTTTCAGGTAGCTTTTCTCTAATAAAGACTCCGAAAATACAGCGCCCTGCCAAGCAGGGTCAGGAGGTATCTTATGAAGGATTCAGAAAAAGTCAGTTTTTTAGGAGAAGAAAAAATATCGAAGCTGCTGCTGAAATTTTCTCTTCCCTGTATTTTGTCCCTAATAATCAGTGCCCTGTACAATATCGTAGATCAGATTTTCATCGGCAACAGCGAGCTCGGATATCTGGGGAACGCCGCCACAGGCATCGTATTTCCGATCACTATTATTTCACTGGCCTTTGCCTGGTGCTTCGGCGACGGATCCGCAGCATATCTAAGTATTTGTCTGGGAAGAAAAGATGTACAAAATGCACATAAATGTATTGGTACCGCTATTACGGCCACTTTCATGGTCAGCCTGCTGCTGGTGATTGCCTGCTATATATGGAAAGAACCGATTCTGCGTCTTTTCGGCGCTTCAGATACCACGATCGGTATGGCGCTGCAGTATTTTAAAATCATCCTTGCGGCACTGCCGATATATATGTTGATGAATATGATGAACGCGATTATCCGTGCCGACGGCAGTCCTGCCTTTTCAATGCTTTCCATGGCAAGCGGCGCTGTTATCAATATGATTTTAGATCCGATCCTCATTTTTATTTTTCATATGGGAATCAAGGGCGCCGCCTATGCAACCGTAATCGGACAGGTGTTCTCCTTTATCATTTGTTTCATCTATTTTACCCGGACCAAAACATTCCGGCTCTCAGCTGCAAGCCTGATTCCTGATTTCAAAATTTTTGGCAATGCCGTAAAGCTCGGTCTCTCGACCTTTATTACACAGATATCAATTGTGGCGATTTCTTTGGTTTGCAACATCGTACTTTATAAATACGGTGAATTATCCGTATACGGACCGGATATTCCCATCTCCGTAATCAGTATTGAAACAAAGGTTTTCACAATCGTGATTAACATTGTAGTAGGAATCGTTCTGGGAGGGCAGCCGATTTTAGGGTATAATTACGGCGCGAAAAATTATAAGCGTGTAAAAGAAACCTTTCGTCTCATTCTGTTTTCCACGCTAATTGTAGGGATTGTCTTTACATGCATCTTCGAGCTCTGTCCCCAATTGGTAATCGGTATATTCGGTGCGGGCACCGCGCTGTATCAGGAGTTTGCAGAGATGACATTCCGCATTTTCCTTTCACTTGTTACATGCACCTGTGTGATAAAAGTGACATCCATCTTCTTCCAGGCCGTAGGACAACCCGGAAAGGCCGCCGCCGTTTCCTTCACAAGAGATATCATCTGCTTTATTCCGCTGGTTATATTGCTCCCGCAGAAATTCGGCATAAAGGGTGCTTTGATGGCGGCGCCGGTATCGGATTTTATTGCAATGATTGCAACACTCATAATAACGATTGCTTTCTTTAAATCGCTTTCCCCAAAAAACAATCCGCTCTAAAATCCGGTCGGAATGCCAGACCGGATCAGACAACGCGGATGGAAGCAGCAGGAAATACTGCGTTAGATACACAAATGGCTGCGAAACGCAAAACACGAATCGCAGCCATTCCATTTTTACACGCCGTTAAAGAATCCCCAGTGATATTTTCATTTTTAAAATCCGCAGCACGGATCCGTCGATGCGCTCCTCCGAGATCAAGCCGGCTCTCACCGCCTCTAAAACCGCGGGAATCTGCGTATCAAAGTTTGTGCAACACAACAGGTCATTCCCCGCTTTTACGGCTAATATGGCGACCTCCCCATCTTCCGCGAAATCCCGCACGCCGCTCATATTCAGCTCGTCTGTTACAATCACCCCGTTAAAATGCAGAATTTTACGCAGGATTTCATGTACTTCGGGCGAGATTGACGCCGGGTATCGGCTGTCCATGCAATCCACAATATTGTGGGCCACCAGAACCATATCCGCGCCGGCATCGATTCCCGCCTGAAACGGGAGAAAATCAGATATCACAAAGTTCTCATATGAGCGGCTGTCGTGTACAATGCCGGTATGCGTATCGGCATTATTTCCATAACCGGGAAAATGTTTTAAGACGCTGCCCATTTTCTGTTCCCGCATAGCTTCTACCACTGTCTCAATATATTTTGCCGTTTGATCGGCGTCCTGTCCGAATGTCCTCCGGAAGATAAAATCCTCCGGGGACAGGGACACATCCGCAACAGGCGCAAAGTTCACATTGATTCCCAGTTCGTGAAGCAGCATACACTTTTCAGCGGCATCGCCGCGCACCGCGTCAAATCCGCCGTCGCGAAAAAGCGCCTG
>USLW01000204.1 GCA_900555605.1 uncultured Clostridium sp.
AAGAGAGCATGCTGCTTGCGCTAAAGGCATCTGCTTTAGCCGTAACACGCAAGGGTGCGGCAGAAGCGATTCCCCGCCGGAACGAACTGTAATGCCGCATAGAACGGGGCGGCGCTTAATAAAGCGTTTCCGTTCCGGCAATCAGCTCATGTGCGTCCCGCAGGAGGATTTTCAACCGAAGCGGGGCGCTCTTTTTTATATTCCGAGGGTGACCGCCCGGTCCAGGTCTTGAAGCGTGCCGTAAAATTGCTGGCTGACGGAAAGCCGCTCTCCAGGGCGATGGCGCTGATCTTTTTGTCGGTCTTCTCCAGAAGCCCGCGGGCATGCTCCAGTCTAAGCTGAATCAGATATTCCAGCGGATGCATACAGGTGTACTGCTTGAATTTCCGGATAAATACGGTTTTACTCACATGATAGTCCGCGATGATATCCTTAATTTTGATGTCAGCGGTAAAATGTTCGTTCATATAAGCAATGGCGTCCAGGAGCCAGTCCGGGTGATCCACGGAGATCCGATCGTGATCCGGTGTTCGGAATACCTGATAGCGCGTTTTGATATAATCCGTCAGCGTCATATGCTCATAAAGCCAAAAAAGCTTCTCAAGCTGCTGCGGCGCGATTTTAAAATGATTGCAGATCTGGGATCGGGTGATTACGGTGTGCATATTATTTTCAATATATAGCTTGATATCGTTGAATTGCTTCATGCTGCCGCTGCCGCATACCGGATCCGCCGTATCGTCTCCGGTATGCCCGATCCAGTCGGAGCACTGACGGAGAATATCATTTAAGAATGCAACGATGGCGGAACAATTATCCAGTGCTTTTCCGTAATCCCCGCTGTTGAGATTCGGCTTCAGCAGCCGGTAAAAGGCAAAAGCCCTGTCCGGATCCGGGAGCGTTACCGGGTGAAAGGAATTGCCGGGGTTGAGCAGGCGGAAATATTCGGCCATACCGTTTCCCGTCAGGTGAAACCAGAGACTGTGCCATTCGCTGCCTTCTGTTTTATATGTATGCATTTCCGCTCCGTCAATGAGACAGATCTGGCAGGGCTTCAGCAGTACCTGCGTCTGCCGGTAAGAAACCCTTCCGCAGCCCGAAACGGTATAGAGCAGATAATAGTCATTGGGATTGCGCCGCTTGGTATAGTACCCCGGCCCTTCCCGCCAGCTACCGATATGACGGATTGCAAAGGGCAGCAGCTGTTCAAAGGGCGTAAGAAAATTTGTAAAATCCTCTTTTTCAATGTGATCCCAGGTATAGCGAAGAAAAATCAAAAAGATTCCCCCTTTTTGCGATGACGCGCCGATGCGCCGTACGGCGGATGCCGGATCCGGTTGCAACTTGATTTTAATTATACTTTGCATTTCTCTCCTGTCAATCATCATTCTGCGGACAGATCCTCCGGAAAATACAGGCTGTATGCATATGCATTGCTTGACAGGACAGCTGCGATTCACTATAATTATTTTTACCATTTACAAGGAACTCTGCATCTGATAAGCTATTTGCGTTTTTCTGTGTGAGAGTGTAAAAGTTTGGCAGGGAAGGGTTTGGGTATGGAACAGATACGGCTTCAGAAATATTTGGCAATGTGCGGCGTGGCTTCCAGGCGGGCGGCCGAAAAAATGATCACCGAGGGAAAGGTTTCCGTAAACGGCGCAATCGTGACGGAGCTCGGGACAAAGGTTACGCAGCGGGATCGGGTTTCGGTAGAAGGAGAGCCTGTAAAGCCGGAAACGCGGATGTACTACGTGCTGCTGAATAAACCCGAGGGCGTGCTGTCCTCTGCGAAAGATGACAGAGGCAGGACCTGCGTAGTGGATCTGATCAAAGGGGTAGAAGCGCGTTTGTTTCCTGTGGGGAGATTGGACTATGATACATCGGGACTGATTCTGCTGACCAATGACGGAGCATTCATGCAGCGATTGACGCATCCTTCTTATGAGATTTGGAAAACGTATGAGGCTGTTGTAAAGGGCGTACCCAACGAATCCAATGCGCGCAGTTTTTCGGAAGGCATCCAGCTCGCTGCCCGCCGTACTGGATGTCGTCGGATACAAGGGAAACAACGCAATTGTTGAAGTAAGCCTTCGGGAAGGACGCAACCGTCAGGTCCGGCGTATGCTCGAGCGGATCGGGCATCCGGTCATATCCTTGAAACGCATTCAATTCGGGCCCCTTCGGTTGGGCGATCTCAGACCCGGCAGCTGGCGGCAGCTGACAGCAGAGGAAGTCGCGGCTTTGCAGTCTGAAGAATAGCAAACGCGGAGTACTCCGCAGGCTGTTACGGAGGTTATTATGGAACAAATTGAATCAGTAGATAAAATACCTCGGCAGATTACGGAATTATTTGCACAAGCAGGCATTCCGGCCGGGGATATTTTATATGTTTTCAAAACCGATTTATCTTTGGATTACCGGTTTGCGGATTTCTATGTGCTGCTGACCGAGGAAAAGCTGATTCGTGCGGAAATCCGCACGGTCCGGAAGGCGGAGAAGGACCGCCCCGCAGAACTCTCCCTGGCAGAAACGGAGATCTATCCCCTGGAGTCTTTCCAGGACTTTGCCGCAGAAACCATGGTCAACAGCGGCGCAGTCACGGCCAGACACGGCGGCGCGGATTTTACTATCTGCCGCTACAGCACGGCCATGGGCCGGAAAACCGGCAGGTTTATAAAGATTGCGAATCAATTGGCACAGCATGAGCCGATTGATGAGGAAGACCGCAAATGCGGCGAGCAGGAAGAATACTGTCCGAAATGCGGACGCAAATATCGGGATGACGTCAAAATCTGTCCCTACTGCGTTGACCGCGGAAAGGTATTTAAGCGGTTGCTTTCTTATGCGGGCAGGTACAAAAAATACATATTTCTCGTATTGCTGTTTATTTTATTTTCCACGGCGCTGCAAATTATATGGCCTTATTTGGCCGGCAGCGTCTTCTTTGATGAGGTGCTGAATAAAGAGGGCAGATACTATGGCTTGGTCTTAGGTTTGGCCGGCATCATGCTGGGCGTGCGGCTGGTCTCTGTGGGCGCGCGGATTGTTTCCGGGCGGATTAATACGGTTTTTGCAAATGAAGTGGTATATAATCTGAAAACAGAGGTCTTTGAATCCATGCAGCGCCTCTCGATTAAATTCTTTACCGATAAACAGACGGGCGCGTTGATGACCAGGGTCAATCAAGACGCGGAGGAGGTTCAGTGGTTTTTCCTGGACGGAATCCCGTATATAATCGGAAACTTGCTGAGCGTGGCGGGCATTACGGCATTTATGGCCTCCATCAGCCCGCTGCTGACGCTGCTGGTGCTGATCCCCGTTCCGTTTATTCTTTTATTTTTCCATAAATTTTTGCCGAAATTCCATAAAATGTTCTGGCGTCAGCATCGCTATCGGAGCAGAATGAACGCCAGAATGAATGATTCCTTTACAGGGGTGCGGGTCGTCAAGGCCTTTGGCAAAGAGGACGAAGAGGGAAGATCCTTTGCATTGGCAAGCCGCCGCTTCAGTACGGCAAACGCGGCCATTGGCATCAAGTCCAATACTGTTTTTCCGGTCGTCGGACTGGTCATGTGGATGGGCTCCCTTGCAATTTATATTGTAGGCGGGATCTTTCTGATCCAGGGAAAAATGGAGTTCGGTCAAATTACGACCCTGGTGGGATATTTATCGATGATTTACGGTCCTCTGGAATGGATGACGCATATGGTTCAAAACTGGGCCAGCGCCATGAACTCAGCAAACCGCATTTTTGAAATCGTGGATTCTGAGTCTCAAGTGAAAGAGGATGCGCATCCGGTGAAGATTGAGGCTTTTCAGGGGGCCGTCACCTTAGAACATGTATATTTCGGTTATGAACCGAATCGGCCGGTGCTGAAGGATATTAATCTGACTGTCAGGCCGGGAGAGGTAATCGGCGTCGTAGGCCGTTCCGGAGCCGGGAAGTCTACGCTGATCAATCTGATTACAAGACTGTACGATGTGGACGCGGGCTGCATTCGTATGGACGGCGTGGATATCCGGAGGCTATCGCTCAAGTGGCTGCGGGATCAGATAGGAATCGTACTGCAGGATACCTTTCTGTTCATGGGAACCGTGACGGACAATATTGCGTATTCCAAGCCGGCGGCCTCCATGGACGAGGTGATCCGCGCTGCCAAAATGGCAAATGCCCACGATTTTATTATGCGGCTTCCGGATGCATACGATACGAAAATCGGGACCGGCGGACAGGGACTTTCCGGCGGCGAACGGCAGCGGCTTTCTATCGCCCGGGCGTTTCTGAAAAATGCCCCTGTCATTCTGCTGGATGAGAGCACGGCCAGCATTGATCCGGAGAATGAAACGAAGATTCAGCAGGCCATCGGGCGGCTCATTCAGAATAAGACTGTCCTCATTATTGCCCACAAGCTCCGCACGGTAGCCGGCTGCGACAAGATCGTGGTATTGGATAGCGGCAGCGTGGCGGAGGAAGGCACCCACGAGACGCTGATGGAGCAAAAGGGTCTTTATTACAAGCTATACACATTGCAAAGCGAGAGTCTGGTCTGGAAGGTCAGAGCACAAATCAGGAGGTATTTACATGAACACAAAAGATAAAAGCAAGCTGAACGGAAAGGATCTGATCAGCATCGGCATTTTTACCGCCGTATATTTCATCCTCAATCTTCTCATCGCGGCGGCTATGGGCTTTATCCCGCTGGTAAACATGATGATTCCCTTTGCCAGCTCTCTGGTACTGGGCATCCCCATGATGCTCTACTTTTCCAAAATCAAAAAGTTCGGCATGGTGCTCATCACCTACATCATCTACGGCGCGATCCTCACACTGGC
>USLW01000205.1 GCA_900555605.1 uncultured Clostridium sp.
TATGGCCGCGGCAGCGGGATTGTGGTGGGCACCGCTATGCAGACAGAGGTTGGGAAAATTGCGAATATGCTGATGTCTGTGGAGAATCAGGAGACGCCGCTCCAAAAAAAGCTGAATCAGCTAGGCAAATATCTTGGCATCGGTGCGCTGGTCATTTGCGCGGTCATGTTTGTGATCGGCATTTTAACCGGTAAAGAGGCGATGGACATGTTTATGACAGCCGTAAGTCTTGCGGTGGCGGCAATTCCCGAAGGACTTCCGGCAATTTCTACGATTGTTTTAGCTATGGGCGTAAAAAAGATGGTAGAGAAGAATGCCATTATGCGCAATTTGCCTTCTGTGGAAACCCTCGGATCTACCAGTATTATCTGTTCTGATAAAACAGGAACGCTGACACAGAATAAAATGACGGTTACCAATCTGTGGCAGAACGGTACGCTGTATTCTTTTGAAGATGCGGCTGCCCGCATAAATACAGATGAGGCGCTGAAGCTGCTGTCCTTTGCGGGAATCTTATGCAACGATACGCGTATTTCCGCAAATGAAGACGGTACGCTGAAAACCATCGGAGATCCGACGGAAACCGCGATTGTGGATATGGGATTAAAGGCCGGCTTGGATAAACGGCAGCTCGACAAGACCTATCGGAGAGTCTATGAGGTGCCCTTTGATTCCGAGCGCAAGCTGATGTCCGTCGTATGCGAAACCGCGGATTCGGAACATCCATACCGTGTATATACCAAAGGCGCGGTTGATGTGCTGCTTTCACGCTGCAGCGGTCTCAGTGAGGAGCAGAAGCAGGCGATTATCGCCGGCAATGAACAGATGGCGACCATGGCGCTGCGGGTGCTCGGAATGGCATATAAGGATGCGGACGCTGTGCCGGATTCTTTTGAACAGGCAGAAAACGGATTGACCTTCTGCGGATTGATGGGAATGATCGACCCGCCGCGTGAGGAAGTGAAGGAAGCGGTTCATAAATGCAGAACCGCGGGCATTAAGCCTGTCATGATTACAGGAGATCATAAGACAACAGCCGTTGCAATTGCCAAGGAGCTTCATATTCTGGAGGATGGCGACTTGGCAATTGAGGGTGTGGACCTGAATCAAATGGATGATGCAGAATTTTCAAAGAAGGTCGAATCCATCGCGGTTTATTCCCGTGTAGCGCCGGAACATAAGGTCCGGATTGTAAAAGCCTGGCAGGAGAAGGGAAATATCGTGGCCATGACAGGTGACGGCGTGAACGACGCACCTGCTTTAAAAACGGCGGACATCGGCGCTGCCATGGGAATTGTCGGTACGGAGGTTTCCAAGGAAGCGGCGGATATGGTACTGACGGATGACAATTTTGCCACAATCGTTTCTGCGGTTGAGGAAGGCAGGCGGATTTTTGATAATATTCTGAAATCTGTTTATTTTCTGCTGTCGTGCAATATCGGCGAGATCATTACGCTGTTTATGGCGACGCTGCTGCCTATGCTGTTCTTTGAAGAGCCGCTCCTTGCAATTCATATTCTATGGGTAAACTTGGTGACGGACAGCTTGCCCGCCCTTGCATTGGGGATAGAGCCGGCAGAAAAGGATATTATGCTGCGCAAACCGCTGCCTGCCAATGCATCTATTTTTAATAAGGGCTCCATGGGCAGAACGATTTACCAAGGCATCCTTGTGGGCCTCTTGGCGCTTGCTGCGTTTCAAATCGGCTGCCTGACAGAGGGCATCCATGTATTTGATCAGGAAGCAATCGCGCTTCTCCGCAGTACAGATCCGGAAAAACTGCTGGTTCCGCAGACCATGTCCTTTGCTGTTTTAGCATTCAGTCAGCTGTTCCATGTTTTCAATCTAAAGAGTGAGCGGAATTCTATTTTTCAGGTCGGAATCAAAAATAATCCGAAATTGATCGGCGCATGCCTGATTTCGGCAGCAATGATGCTATTGGTGCTGCTGGTACCTCCGCTGCAGAGTGTATTTTCCGTTTCCGCACTGACCGGGGGACAGTGGGGCATTGTATTCGGATTGGCATTTTCCATGATTGTGATTGTGGAGCTCGTAAAGCTGATTACCAGAAAGATACAGAAAGACAGATAGGGAATAAAACCTGCGGGCTTTGCCGCTAATACCGCAGCCGGGGAACGTCTGAATAAAACGCTTCCCGGCTGATTTTCTGATAAGGGACAGGATTATACGATTTTGGTAAAATGCGGTTTTCTGCCGATATAGTGCGCGATTTCGGAAAAGCCGCAGTCTTTGATAAAGGCCGCGGTTTTCTGAAACAGCCTTCCGAGATCCTTGCTGTCATGGGCATCAGAGCCGAGTGTTATGAGTTCGCCGCCCAATTCCCTGTAGCGCAGCAGCAGTGCCCGGTCCGGCAGACAGCGGAAATAGGTGCCGGTATTGATCTCCAGGGCGATCTGCCGATGGATGATAAAGCGCAGGATTTCATCCAGCAGTTCATGAAAATCAGCATAATACATTCGGTTATCCGCATAGGCGGCATAACGGACAATAAAATCGATATGTCCTAATGCGTCGAAATCATGATACAGATGGAGCATGTTCAGAAGAACCTCTAAATATTCCCGATATGCTTCCAACTTGCTTCTTCCCTGAAAGTACGGCGCACCTAAGTACGGGTCTTTTCTGTTTACAATGTGAACGGAGCCAATTCGGAAGTCAAAAGAAAAGCCATCGAGCTTTGCCGTTGTTGCTTCTATTACGTGGGGCTGAATCCCGATTTCAACGCCGGAAAGCACCTGCAGCCTGCAGCCTGCAGAATCTCTAATGCGATCAATCATACGAAAGTAGTCCGAAAAATCATACATGAATGCGTCTTCATAACCGATATAATCGATATCTAAATGATCGGTAAAGGCAATACCGGCCAGTCCCCGCACAATGGCGCTGTGGACCGCCTCCTCGGGCGTCATCACAGAATCGGAGGAAAATGTAGAATGCGTGTGCATATCGTAATACATAGCTATGCTTCCTTTCATCATTTGCGCAGCAATCGGATCAGAATCCGTTATTTGAAAATCAATGCTGATTTTATACCTTATGAAGCTTTTTCTTAAAATTCAACCATAGGAAAACCATTGTCATATAAAAAATGATTCATTGCCGCAACGCGCTGCGGTTTATAGTCATATACGCGATGTCCGTCAAATCCGACGGATAGGCGAATCCCGGAAGCTTTGACAATTGCCTGTTCTTCCGTACTGTCCATAAACCGGAGCCAGTATGCATGTTCGCGAAAAGCATGAATAGAATCGAGGTTTACGTTCATTTCCCAAAAAATATCGTTTTCCGCAAAGCGCCGAAGAAAAGCAGCGGGATCTTCCCCTTGTCTGCGAGCCATTCCGATCAGATCGGTATGTGCAATACCGAATTTACAAGGAAATCCTTGCCGGTATGAAAAAACATTCATACCGACTGTGCTGCCTTCAAGATCAATATGCTCCAGAAGGCAGTAATCAAAATCTTTCAGCAGCTCTGGACTGTCAAATCCGAGACCGGGTACGGAAGCGATCTCTATGCCGGTGAGCAACTGGATCTGCCCCTCATATTTTACGCGCATCCGCGCGATATCTGCAGCATACTGGGGCAGCCTGTCTCCGATACCGTAATTATGGTCGGAGATTCCGAAAATATCGATTCCTCCTGCAATTGCGGCTTCAATGATGGCCTCATGGGAATCAGCCCCGCAATTACTGTAAAATGTGTGCGCATGAATATCCATTATTTTAAGCATATCTGAAATATTCCTTTCCTGATACAGGCTTCCGGATGCAACCGGTAAAAGTATCTTTCTTATCATACCGCAAAACTGGTTTGCTTGGCAATTTAAAAAACGTGCCGCGTACAGAAGAATTGATATTGAATTTTGAGGGATGCTGCATTATAATAAAATCTATCATATTCTAAACTAAATAAATTTCCTATTAGGGAGGCGGAACGTATGAAAATTTTTAAAGGATTCAAAAAAAGAAAAGGCGCGGCTGCGTTGGCGATTGCTGCTGCGGCAGCGCTGATTTTATGTTTGCAGATGTCGCTTGTATCCGCAGAAGAAGTGTCTTCAGAGATGCCGGGAGCGCTGATTGACTTTACGGATCCGAATATCCTGGATCCGTCTTATGGGGTTTACAATTCCGCTTCTTCTGTGGAATATGATGTTGACCTTGGCTATCTGCACATCATTTCTCAAAACGGTCCGGACTTAGGCGGAAACGGAGATCCGATCATGATGTTTCATTTAGATCAGTTAGATGCGGACCAGTACTGCTGGATGAAGATTAAACTGCGCAATTACAGCGAGGTGACACGCTTTCAGCTTCATTTCGGGAATACAGGCGTTACAGCGGCAAGCAATACGTTGTTTGATATTTCTGCCCAGGATACAGAATTTAAGACATATGTGATCAATCTCAAACAGGCAAATGAGGCGACATTTCCGATTTCTTCTGCATACAGCGATATCGGAGATCCGGAGGCTTCTCTTTGGACAGGTGAGATTTCTTATTTCCGGCTGGATTTTCTGTTCGTTGATTTTCCCGGCGGTCAGGTGCCCACCGGGTCGGAAATGGATATTGAATATGTTGCATTTTTTGATTCTGAAGAGGCGGCAGAGGCATTTACCAATGAAAAGCCTGCGACGCCGACTCCTGATATGACATCGACGGCAACCCCGCTGGAAACCAAGGAACCGGAGGCAACGGCTGCGCAGAAGACGACTGTGCCCTCTGTGACTGCTACGGCAGGGCCGAAGAAAAACGAAGAAGAAGATGCGTCTGTTCCTACGGCGCTGATCATT
>USLW01000206.1 GCA_900555605.1 uncultured Clostridium sp.
CGAACATTTTTGTATTCTTCTCCCACGAGGCCAAGCCGCAGGAGAAACGTGCGGAACGTAAAGGCGGGGTTATCGCCGACCGGCGTTTTGTGCGCCAGCGTTTTCTGTTGGTTGATCGCCTGCGCCGAGATTGCCATCGCCAGCACGATGTTGGCCTTGACTTCGCCCGCGTGCAGCGTAGCGTTGAACAGCCGAAACTCGACCGTGCCGTGGTAGAACACCGAATGCAGATTGACGGCATTATGTTGAGCTCAACATAATATGCTTTATGGCAAGAAAGCGATTATGTATCCCACGTTCCAAACTTTAATTGTACAGCGACAAAAATTATAAAAACAGTCTGTTTTTCTCTACATAATAACTATATAATTTGAGTATTCCAGATATGATGGAGGTTGTTATTGTGGATGATGGAAATCGACTGACCGTGTATGAACTTGTGGAAAGAGTTATCCCTTGCATCATTGCAAAGCACTATAGCGAAAACTATATTCAAGGCTTTCGTTCGACGTTTAGGAACCTGTTAGCGTACTGCAGTAAAAATGAAAAGAAATATTTTACAGCGGAATTGGCTCAGCAGTTCATGCTGGATTGCTACGGTGTGCAGCCGGGAACAGTAGAACGGCGATGCTCACGAGTTCACCGTGCAATGGATTTGTTGTCAGACTACCAACATTTCAACGCGGTTATGCTTCGGCGGAGGTTGAATCGAGAGTTCCCTGCAGGATTGCAAGAAGGTGCGGTCAACTACTTGCAAAAGCTATCTCTCCACGGACGTAGGGAGAATACGCTGCGCAGCCACAGAAATGTTCTTCTTCGCTTTACAGATTATTTGTTCAGCGTTGGAGTCACGGATTACAAATCACTTTCAGCAGATATTGTAAATCGATACGTCAAAGTTGTTTCGTGCAATTACAGCAATTCGGTTGTAAGGCTCCATTACAGTATCCTTTTACGCTTTTTTCAGTACCTTGCGCATAGCGGCTACAAGGAAACAGATTTGTCTTTGAAAATGATGCCAATTGTAAAAGTATCCGCTTCCGCGCGAATTCCTACAACATTAGATCTTAGCCAAATCGAAAGTATCCTTGCATCTGTTGACCGTGAAAGTCCACAAGGGAAACGCGATTATGCAGTTTTAATGATTGCAGTAAAACTCGGCATTAGAACCAGCGATATACGTAATCTTCGCCCTGCCAATTTTAATTGGGAACAGCATTTGGTGTCTTTCACACAAGTCAAAACAGGAGAGCCGATAACTTTACCACTTCCCACAGATGTTGGATGGGCTGTAATAGACTATCTGAAAAATGGAAGGCCTGTAAGCGATGCCCCGGAAATTTTTCTCCGCGCAGTCGCTCCATACGTCTCTCTGCAAAATTTTGACAACATTCTTATTAAGCATATGCGAAAAGCGGGCATTCCTTTGGATTCAATAAAGCACCACGGGCTTCACTCGCTTCGACACAGCCTCGCAACACATATGTTAGATGAAGGAATCCCCATTACCTCGATTCAGGGTGTATTAGGACACATAAATGCCGATTCTACTCAAAAATATATTGGTGTAAATGTACGTCAGCTTCGCAGCTGCGCATTGGAGGTGACTGATTAGTGTTTGAGGAAAAACTTCTTGAACCCCATTTTACCAGTGTGCTTGCACCATATATGCTGGATGTTGTGGAGCAAAAACGTGCCCTTGGCAATAAATACAACGCCGGTGTTGAGGCACTCAGTGCATTCGATGACTTTTGCAATGAGCAACAATTGCGTATACCTGCCATTTCGAAAGAACTGCTGCAAAAGTGGGAGAAAAAGAGACCTCACGAAAACGAAACCACGCAATGTTTTCGGATTTCGTATGTGCGAATTCTTTGTAAGTATTTGCACAGCAATGGCTATGATGCTCCATGTGCATTCCACCCTGCGCCTCATGTAAATAAATGTTTCGTTCCCTACATTTTTACGAAAGACGAAATCGAGAGATTGTTTTCTGCGGTAGATTGTACCAAAGAATCTTCAGAATCTCCACTACGACATTTAGTTATGCCGGTTCTGTTTCGCCTGCTTTATACATGTGGGCTGCGCGTGTCAGAGGCTCTGCACCTTAAGGTTGCAGATGTTGATTTGGATGCTGGAGTTTTAGCCATATACGGTGCAAAAGGAGACAAAGAACGGCTGGTAGGAATTTCGGACTCAATGCTTACATACATGAAATCCTACCGCAGTAATCCATTAGTGGCAAATGCAAAAAGTATTTACTTTTTCCCTGCTCCTGATGGCGGATTCTATGATACAAGTACAATTTACGATATTTTTCGAAAATGCTTATTTGATGCCGGGATTCCACACCGAGGTCGAGGAAAAGGGCCTCGTCTCCATGATCTCAGGCATTCCTTTGCGGTCCACATTCTAAACAAATGGAGTTCCGAAGGAAAAGACATATATACCTGTTTGCCGATTCTCCGCACTGCTCTTGGGCATGACCGAATTACAACAACCGAAAAATACTTGAGGCTTGTCCCGGAAGCCTACATGGAAGTCACCGAACCATTCAATGAGCGATTCCATACCATTACAGAGGTACTTTGCAATGAGGAATAGATGCAGCTACGCCGGTTTAGTCTCCGCATACTTTAGCGTGTATCTGGCAGGAACTAAAAATGTCAGTACAAATACAATTTACTCTTACCGGGACACCTTTGTTATTTTTCATGGCTACCTTGAAAAGTATTGTGGCTTTAAATTAGAGAAAATGCTTTTTAACGACCTTTCCCGCGAACTGATTCTTGAATTTCTACAATATCTTGAAACTGAACGCAAATACAGTATATCTTCTCGAAACCAACGACTTGCTGCGCTGAAGTCATTTGCAAAATATGTACAAATTGAATGCCCGGATGAAATGATTCTGTGTCAGCGCATTCTTTCAATTGACAGCAAAAAAGCAGCAAAGCCGACGGTTCAATATTTGAGTAACCAGCAAACTGATATTCTAATGGAACAGCCTGATATTTCCACGCCAAAAGGTCGCAGAGACCTGGCGATGATTCTTCTCCTTTACGATTCAGCTGCACGAGTGCAGGAACTTTGCGATTTAAGAATCTGCGATATCCGAATAGATTCACTACCGGTTGTACATTTATTAGGGAAGGGGCGAAAAAGTCGAGATGTTCCGCTTACCAAACCGTGTGCACAGGTATTGCGCCAATACATTTGTGAGAACCATCTTGATATACCAGAACGCCGCAATGACCAGCTGTTTACAAATCCGCAAGGGAAAAAGTTGACTCGCAGCGGTGTTTCTTACGTGCTAGCAAAATATATCCACAAAGCAAATACTGCGGTGGATTCATTTTTTCCGCAGATTACACCGCATTGTCTCCGGCATTCTAAAGCAATGCATCTTGTTGAGGCAGGCAAAAATCTCATTTATATTCGTGACTTTTTAGGGCACGAATCTATTGAGACAACACAGGTTTACGCAAAAGCTAATCCCGAAGCCCGGCGCAAGGCATTAGAAACAATGGACACGAGGATGAATACGCCTGCCATGCCGGATTGGAACGACGACCCTGACTTAAAGGCGTTTTTAAAGACCTTGTAGAAAATTATGCTGAGATTTCTGGTGAACAGTCTCGAAGTAACGTCTGTTCTAAAAGATTCTCAGCATAACTTTTTTCTGCGCATAAACGGCATTATGTTGAGCTCAACATAAAGCGTGGAACCTCCATGCCACCTTTACAAAAGGGACCATTGAATTCCGCCTTTTCCAATTCGCAGACCCAGCGGACGGAAAGTGCAACGGACTGCACGCCGGTGAGATGAAAGCCTATATCCAGCTTTGCCTCGCAATGAGCCAGCTTGCCAAGATGGTCAGGACGGCAAGCCCAAAGCCCCAGCAGACCGACAATGAAAAGTATGCGATGCGGTGCTGGATGCTGAGGCTGGGATTCATCGGGGATGAATTTGCAACGGCAAGGGAGATCCTTCTGCGGAACATGGAGGGCAACGCATCCTGGCGGAACAAATAAGCCGGGATGCACGGGCACCTTTTGGGCGGGCAACCGCCCTTGAGGTGGTAGAAGGAGGTGCAGGTTTATGAAAAGCACGTTAAAAAATGAAAACACACCGGGTGGCAGAACCTTTAAGGTGACCATCACCGAGACCTACCAGAGAACGGTGACCATTTATGAATCCGAGATGAAAGAGCCGACCGTGGAGGAAGCACAGCGTGTGGCAGAGGACTGGTGGCAGGACAGCCAGATCGAGCTTGGGACAGAGGATTTCCAGGGCGTGGAATTCACTGGCAGGGAGGACGGTGAGGCAGATGTTTGAGTTGATCAGCCGAGTCCCATCCAGATATTATCTTGCCTACGGAAGCAACCTCGACATGGAGCGGATGGGAAAGAGATGCCCCTACGCTGTGGTGGTCGGCACGACCGAGATCAAGGGCTACCGGCTTCTGTTCAAAAAGAGCAAGACCGGCTGCTATGCCACCATCGAGCAGGATGCCAATGAAAGCGTACCTGCGGTGGTCTGGAAACTCTCGGAATACGATGAACTCCTGCTGGACCGGTACGAGGGCTGCCCACGATACTACTACAAGAAGCAGTTCCAGCTTCCGGTCTGGAACCTGAACGGGAACCGCATGAAAAAGGCAAAGCCCTGCATCGCTTATGTGATGCACGAGGACCGGCGGCTTGGCTGCCCGGATGCCGAGTATTTTGAACTGCTGCAGGGCGGATACAGCGACTGGGAGTTTCCGCTGGACACACTGAAGCGTGGACTGGC
>USLW01000207.1 GCA_900555605.1 uncultured Clostridium sp.
ACCGATGCAAAGAACGTTTTCGGCAAGGGCTTCGGCGATATCACCGATAACCAATAAAATTCGTCGAACGAGATAAATTTTACTTGACAAATCCGAAAAATGTGGTATCATTTATCTCGTTCCGTGTGCGGGCATAGCTCATCCGGTAGAGCGCCACCTTGCCAAGGTGGAGGTAGCGAGTTCGAGTCTCGTTGCCCGCTCCAATAAAAAAACCTTTGTCTTTTTGACAAAGGTTTTTTGCTTTATATACCGAGTTACGTCGCAAAGCCTGCGTACTGTGTCATATACAGCTCGTAGTATTTGCCTTTCTGCTTTAGCAGCGACATGTGGCTTCCGCTTTCGACGATTTTTCCGTGATCCATGACGATTATGAGGTCGGAATCCCGTATGGTAGACAGCCTGTGGGCAATGACAAGGCTTGTGCGGCTGCGCATAACTCGCTGCATGGCGTCCTGAATTTCTTTCTCGGTGCGCGTGTCAACATTTGACGTGGCCTCGTCAAGGATGAGTATTTCCGAATCCTCAACAAAGGCTCTCGCTATCGCCAAGAGCTGACGCTGCCGTTTTCCATCCACGGCTTTCTGCCGAGAATCTCGGACAGTTGACGCCAAGAGGCCATACCGCGTGAAATGTTCTGAGATATCATAGTCAGGCCCATTATGCCGTTGAGAAGGGAAGAGGCGTAGGTCACAGCTGCCATTATGCTGCCCGGACTGGTGTTGCCGAGCGCGACCTCCCCGGAACCTGCGATAAATATCAGAGTGATTATAAGGTTGATAAGCAGGTTTATGTCGATAAAAGGCTGAGCGCCCCCGGACGCTTTATAAGCTGAAGCCAATACCAATAACACCCAAATAACAAGACCGCCGATCATCTGATCGACGGCCTTGTTATATTCGCCAACAAAAATCAGCCCATCCTATCCAATGGGCTGATTCTGTGTAAACAGTTGATAATAATGAAAACATGCTTAATCTGTTCTATAAACTGGAAGTTATCGCTTTTTATTCAATACGAACATTTACTGGGCCTATTACAAGATTTCCTCCTCCAGCTACAGTGTACCATTTACCTTTCTCCAGTTTGATTTTTTCTGATACGCCAGATGTAATATACCCTACCACATATCTTTCACCCGTTTCAATATCAGTAAAGACCACATCCGTATCACAATCGCCACTTACTTTTACTGTTCCAAATAGTGGCTGTATTTGTTCTGATTTGATTATGCCCCCATTGTTTGCAAGTGTAAATGTATGTTCCTTTTGAAAATTGGTATAAAAGAGAATTGCAACTACGAATATTGCTATTGTACATAGAATTAGCCATATTTTTCTGTTCATAAATGCCTCCTCAGCTTCCGATTTGTCGAATTGATTATATCGGACTGTCTCCTCGACACTGCCTATCACAATATGTGTTGTCCATCTGCCCGGATACGGTTCCGTTTTTCCTACAACACGGCTGGATTCCATTGGATAGGACAACCCAAGCGTGATCACGATATACGGGTCTGGCAAGTCTGCTTTTTTTCTCACCCTAAGAAAAGACACTCACGCGAATAGATTTCGATTGGAAAAAGAAATTTGGCTTTTTTTCACTTGAATCTTTGCTTCCGGAAATTCACTTATCAGTTTCGATGGAATGCTTGATATAGCGGAAATGCGGACGCGTGTGCATCAAAAAAAGCAAGAACATCAGTCTCTAAATAGTCCATTACGTCACCTCCACAAAGTCTTGCGCTTTATACTTTCAAAATTGAAAATCCGGTTCTAGCCAAAACATTTCAGCACTTCACTGATTCATCCCATATCTATCGCTCAAATCAATGCCGGTGTCTGTGCCAGAATGGAGATAACAGCAATCGCCAGTAAAATCAATGCGATTATAATCAATACGATGATGATTTTTTTCTTCATATCAGACATTGCGGTACCCTCCCTTAACAGCACCTTAAGCGGACCAGCTCGTCAGGCTACGGAAACTACATTACCATCACCGATGCAGTCACGCAGAGCGGCAGCAGCTTTTCCTATTCCAATCTGGAACTCTGCTCTTTGGATGCAAACTCAAGCTATGATTTCCAAATATATATCCGGGATCAGCTGAACACGCTCTCCGGCGTCAATCTGTATTTCACTGTACCCCAGGGAACTCCGCTGGTTGCACTGCGAAAGAAAAAAATTTGCATCAACACCCCAACACCGGATGCCGCCCTCAATCGCGCGCTCAAGCAGGGCGCGGCTGTACTCGCAAAGGAAGCTCGTCATGTAGTAGGTTGCCATTTCCATCGCCCGTGCGCGGCGCACGCAGACGGGTCGAGAATGCTCCGGGCAGATTCAGCAGCGGTTCGGGAGTGTTTTCGCAGACATAAGCCACGCAGATATTCCCATCGCTCTGCGCCTGCAGGATCAGTTCATTTTAAGCCTCTTGCAAGAGATTCTCAAAATACAGCAGATGCTTTAAATCTTTCATGTTTCCTCCGTATTTTTACCTTAGCGATAGGCCTGCATAGTGCGAACCGATATTATTTTAACATTTTCGATGAGAATTGCAACATAAAACTTTGCTTTATGTAGGAAAACTAACAAAGAAGAGCAGACCGAAGTCTGCTCTTTTCGTTATAGCGCTTTATGCTGTTTTAAAAATTAAATCAGATCTTTTCCTCGACGTTCTTGCTGTCGTGGTATTTAATAAGGGCATTGTATATTTTTTCGATGAGCTTCATGTCCGCGTTGGTCATGTATGCCAGAAACAGCAGACAGAGCAGAGTGAACAGAACTATTAAAACTATCCAGTACCAAGCCATTTTTATTTCCTCCTAAATTACCAGCTGAGATTGTCTTCATAATCGAGCAGCGTCGGGTCGAGGGGCTCCTCGCGCAGGACGGTCATCATGTACTGATTGAATGCCTCGCGCATCTCGCGGCGAGATACGGTGCGCGGATCCATAACGTCGTGGGGTATCCAAATGAGGTGGATGCCGCGCTCGCGTGCCTGATCCTCGAACAGACCGTGCAGGCCGCCGACGTTTTTGCAGGAAACGTGGTCGTACATGATGACGATGTTGACGTTGAACTTCTCGCACATCTTCCAGCACTCGTCGAGCAGGTTTACATAACCTCCGTTAGTGTGGGAGCGCATCATCATTCTCTCATAGCAGCGAACGAGGTCGGCAAGCGCCTGATCCTTGTTGTCGGTGCTGATGGGCAGGTAGCTGAGCATTGCCTCCATGTCGTTTACACAGGTGACGCCCCAGCAGTGCTGAGTCCAATAGGTGAAGTTGGTGTAATAATGCGCGGGGCATGCCCAGACGAGGCAGCGGTACTTGGGCTTGGGTGCGTTTGCGGCCTTGTCCTTTTCATAGCCCTTGAGCATCATCTTGGTGACCTTGCGGTCGGTCTTGAGCATGAACTCGTCCATGCACGCGGCCGCTTGGAACTCATACTCGCGCTGGAGCGCAAGTGCCGCGCCGCAGACCTGGGGATAGTCGGTGCAGTTGACGTCCCATTTTTCAATCATGCAGCGGGAGCTTTCGTTGTACATCTCGGCATTTTTCCAAAATGCGTCCCAGTCCCACTTTACGCCGAACTGCTGCTCAAGGAATTCGATGCCCTTTTTGAGGTTCTTGATCGCGTAGGTCTGTACCTCGGGCTCATTTATTCTCTGCGGGGGAGTTATCTGGAACGAGGGCAGATCCTTGAAGTGGCGAGTTAGGATATTTGTCTGAGAGATAGCACCGTCGCAGGGCATGGTGCCGGTGAAGTAGCACTTGCCGACGCGGGGATAGTCGTCCACCACGGCGCAGCCGCACTCGGAGGCGGGCTCGGGGCAGACGTCTGCCGGCAGACCGAGGTGCTCCATTGCGTCTATGTAGAACATACTTGCGTTCTGGTCGACCTCGGAGGGCAGACCGATGGCGAACATGGCGATGTCTATCCACTTGACGGTGGGGAAGCCCATCATGATAAGGTGCGGGGTCATCTCGTCGAACATGACGGTGTTCTCGCGCAGCTTTGCCGCACGCTTGCTGTTCGGGCGCAGGTTTTTGTCGCGCACGATGATGTCACGAACGCCGATGACGGAGTTATGCAGGACGGAGAAGAACTGGTTGTGAGCATAATGCAGTTCCTTGCCGCGCAGACCCATGGTGTGGCGGTCGACCATGTGCGCCGCGGTGAGGTAGGAGACCATCCAGCGGTAGCGCAGCATAGATTTGACCATGAGTATGGGGTGGCAGCCAAGCTTTACGGCCATAAAGGTAGAGCCAGCGGAAGAAATCGTAAAAGGTGTCCTTAAAGCCTCTCCATTCGCGGGCGCGGAAGGCGCGGTGCTCGGCATCGTAATATCTGCCCAAGCCTTTGCCGGTTTTGGGATTGTATGCCATGTCAGTTTTCCTCCTTCTGAGCTGTCCTAAGCTTTTTTATTTCAAGGCTCTCCACAAATGCCTGCACTCTCGTGCGAAGCTGTCCGCTCTGACCGGAAATATAGGGGCGGTCGATGGAGAGCATGTGGATGCCGTAGTCGCGGGGCATGACCTGACTTGCGATTACGCGCTCATACGACCAGTAGGTGCAGAACTTCATCTGCTCGTAAATTGCGCCGTCGGCGTTAAAGTCCTTAATAAGCTGCGCGACGTGGTCGTTGCGGTACTTGACGCGGTGCATTGCGCTCTGACGCGGGCACTCCGTGTTTTGCAGATACCAGCGGCAGACCTGCGTTAGTGCGTCCTCGGTATCGGAGAGGATGATCTCCTGTCTGCCGGGGAAGGAGCCGTAGCAGTAGCGGGGG
>USLW01000208.1 GCA_900555605.1 uncultured Clostridium sp.
TATCCCATCATCCCTGATGATGAGCTGGCTATTCCCAAAAATAGAAATGATGGGGTTGCAGACCAAGTGCCCATAATCAATGCAGCGCAGTTTGAAAAAAATTAGAGACCATCCCAAAATTTGTGTAAACTCCGGAAGCCGTGTAGAATAGGAGCACCACATTCCTATCGGAGCCGGTGTAAGTACATTGCGCCAGCTCCGTTGTTCAGATATAGCGAACTTAATATTTCTTGCTACATTTGACGCACTTATCATCAAAATCGAAAGGGGCATCGGCTCAACTGCCGATGCCCCCATTGTTTTATTTATGCCGCCCTTTGCTGAAACCGCTGGCTGCGGATGCTCTTGGCCCGTACCTGAAGCTCCTGCGAAAGAAGCTTCAAGAAGGAAAACTCATCGTCCAGCCCGTCCAGTTCGCGCTGCAGCACGCCCTCATAGTGGCGCTTCTTTTCCTCCAGCGCCTGCACCTTGAGTACCCAACGTTCCATAACTGCGGGACTCTGGCTGCTGCTCTTAATGAGGTAGTCGCACTTTTCCTGATAGGCCGCGATCTCCTTTTTCACTGCCAGATAGAATTCCTCCGTCATCTTATCCCGCTGCTTGGCATCGTCAATGATGTAGAAGCTGTTGACCACCAGCGGCGTCTGCTTTTTATTCAGTCCGCTGAGCAGGGTGATGAAGTCCTCGAAAATATCCACGCGCTCCATAAAAGTGCGGGGGACAAAGTACATATGGCCGGTGACACTCAGTTTGGTTGCCTCCATTCCCCGTAGGAAATTGACGCAGATGGTCTCGATCTGCTTGCGGTTTGCGCATCGCTGGTAGAGCTCAAAAAGCTCCTCCGCTTTTCGGCAGCAGCCCTGCACATCCACCGCATCGTCCAGCACGAGATTATCACAGCGGAACATCCCGTCGTTCTTACCGCAGCTGATATTCGCCAGCTTTTCATACCGGTTGGTTTCACGATTCAAGGTTTCTTTGACCAGTTCCCGCGAAAAAACACCGGCGGTGCGCTTATTATCGCGGCAATAGGCAAGATAGATGTTCGTCTCACCGTCTACCGTGACCGGAACCCTCTCCCGTATATCGCCCGTGGCAGAGCGGAACGCATCGCCGAGAGAAAGCCGGGTGCTGCCGGTGTAGGGAATGCCCATGCTCTCGCACAGCGAGGACAGTTCATCCTTATCCACCAGTAGGTTTGCAAGAGAAAAGTATAAGAACTTTCCAAGCATATGCTCCTGATCGCCCTGCGCCGCACCGAGAAACTGATTCATGTTGATGATCTTTTCTTCCATATTGTTGTCCTTCCTTTGTTACATGGTTGCCGCCTGACTGAGAAGGTAGTCGTCCACTCCCTTATAGTAATATGTGGGGTCTTTGTCCTTGAGATGCTCCAGAAGTTCTCCGTGCGAAAGCTTTAATCTGTTATGCTCCCTGTCATACATATCATCGTTGTCAGGTAGACCCAGCAGATACCGTGGAAAGTTCCTCAGCGCGGAAATCTTTCGATACCGCGGCAGCACATTGTTTCCTGTGCAGACCCGATCATCCGAATGGACATTGGAAAAGGGGTAAAAGAACATCGGCGTATCCACGGTTGGCGCTTCATCGGCAACGACGCCCATGGAACACTCCGCGACTTTGCCGTTTTCCAGAACCCGCACGCCAAACACCATGCGGGGAATCGGAAAATTTGGGTATTCCCTGTCCCCATAGATCACATCTGCCCGCAGTTCCGGATTCCAAAGTACGAAATACTTCTCCGTGGCGGACATGGATAGGTGAAGGCAGTGTTCCGGAAGAAATCCGCTGTCCAGATAATCATTGCTGGCATAGCTCTGGTTGATAACATAGTACAGCTCCAGAGGATCAATTTCCCTGTAGGTGGCAATGCCGCCCGGTTTTTGCTCCTCTACAATGATCGTATTTCTGATAGGAGATAACCGCAGAATGACATCTCTCGAATAATCCTTGTTTTCAGCCGGCTGCATCAGGCAGCCTCCTTTCTTATGTTTTCCGTTTCTCTCTCAGCAAGTTTTGCCTCTATTCGCCGGATGCTGCATTGGCAGTAACGAAGCAGATCCACCAGCGAATTTGCAAAATAGAGCGGCTCGTAGTAATCCGGCGACAGGCAAAATTCCAGAATGACATGATCTCCGGCGATATGCTGTGAGAATTTGTAAACGGAGTTTGTTGCCCCCAGCACGAAATACTCAGTAATATCGTGCAGCTTTTTACTCCATACGCTTTGCCTGCTTCCGTGCTTCGGATCAGAAGCGCGCCCCTGCTCATACAGCCGGTCGATGATTGGATGGGAGCATTGCACGACGGTCGCTTCATACTCTTCATCAAAGAAAAAGTTCACATCGTCAAAAATATCCCACATAACTTCATCGATCACCATGAGAAGCTCCTCCATATCAACGACAGGGTGGCTTTGGCAAAAGATGTGTGCGGCATCCGGAGACTGCATATGCAGGAATTTAATCATAGTTGGAGTTTTTCCATAGTAAAGAGAACGCTCTGGATATTGCCGGCTGACTTCACTCAGCCGGAGCCTGCAAACAATTTTGCGCATAAATCTTGACGGGACCAATTGTCCTCCATTTCAAAAGGTGGTTGGTGAGTGCGGATTGAAATGGAGAACAGGCGGCCCCCGGCACCTTGGAGCCTCTGGCCACCGTGACCAGAAGCAGGGGCATACAAAAACGCCCACACAGCATGACGCTATGCGGGCGTAAGCTAATATTCTTTTGTTACATGATTTCTGGTTCCATATCCATGCCCGGACTGCTCCGATGGGGGGGCGTTTTTTTTTGCTGGCGCAGATTATGGACACTATAGAGCAGTAAAACGGACACAGCGATACCTCCTCAGATTGTCTTTCAAAACCGCCGCTCTACCATAAAATATGATTTGATATGGTCATTCCATTGACAACCCTTAACGTCTCTCCACAATAAATCGCGACGGATGGAGAATTTTCAAAGGCAAAAAAGCCGGATTACTTAGCCCTCATATATAGTACTAGTCCATTTTGAATTTTCAAATTTAATAATGGCATATATTGTTTTATTTGAACTTATTATATTAACTTTTAAGCCTTGCAAAGCACGCCCTTGAACATCAACAATTCCACCGCCACTTGTGAAAGCACTTAGGTATTTCACTGAATTTGCACTTTCATTATACTGTGGATTAGGAATTCTATATACTGAATTGACAAAGAGACAAGCGTCTAACGGTGTATCTACATCGCTATAACCGTCAAGAAGAGTTAATACTTCTTTCAGGTATGGACTACCTGTAGAAGAATCGTTTTCTACTGATAATACATGAACGTTGGTTGATCCATAGTTACTTGGTGCATGAGTTTGAAAGACAACGCATTGTCTGTTTTCATTGGTTAGATAACCACTTGATAAGTCGTACGATGCAATCTTACCATCAAATTTGACTGATACCGTTTGCCCAGTGGACAAAGTTACTTGAAGTATCGTAAATGAAATATCATCATTTAATGTATAATAGGCTGCTTTTATTAAGTCACCACCATTTCCGGTAAGATTAACATTTTTTATTTCTTCCTCAAGCGTTTTTGTGAAATCCAAATCATTTTCTTTAAAAGACTGAGATGCGCTATTTTGATTACTCTGATTGCATCCTGAAAGTAAGAAGAGAGATAGTATACTCAAAAGCAATATTCGTTTCATAGAAGCCCACGCCCCTTTTACCAAAGAGAATGTTTTATGCTATGAATTAGTTCCTGTAAATATGATACACAGCTGTCCTTCAAATGCTCTACACAGTTCTCTCCGAACTGCAAATCGTCGGAGAGAACTGTGTATGAAAATATGCACCAAACTTATTATTTGGTTTGAGGTGTTACTTCTTCTTAAAGTTGGTATTGCAGAAGCCATTCACATAACCGCTATCAAGCGATTTTGCGTAGGTGTAGCAATCAGTACAGACATATTTAGACATATACGAAAGGAACGATACTCTTCCCACTTGATATAGTTGTGTATCAATCGCTTTCATCTTTGACGCAGTTGTATCAACTTTCCCAGTAGAGGGATTTACATAGTATGCCTTATTGACTGTAAAAGCTGTTCCCGCGACCAACTTTTTAGCCAAATCGACAGCGTTTTTCCATGCAGTGGATACGCCATCTGATTTAGATGAATCTCCTCTGATGGGTGCATATGCCTGGGCATTCACAGCACTATCGTATTGATTAGCGCAACCAATTACCCGTGCCCACTTAGAGGCGCTACCGGGTGCCATCAAGTCAGAGTGAGTTGTTCTGTTTTTTATAACTTTGGCGACAGCCGGTTGTGCGGTTACATCTCGTTCCTCAACCCAAATTACTCGAGAAAGGAGATCCTTATCATCTACGTTTCCACCGGTAATATAGTCTCGCCCCCACTGCTGGGCGGTAATCGGTTTCCCGTAAGTTTTAAAGTAATCGCTCACACGGGCTTTCTCGAGCTGCTTTAGAGTTTTTGCACCGGCACTTCCATCCACTCCAAGATTACATTCCGTTTGGAAATCTTCAACGGCCTTCTTGCATTTTGGCCCAAATTTGCCATCGTCATCAATATCATATCCAATCAAGATTAAGTACTGTTGCATGGTCTTGACACCTGCCGAAAAAACGGGCGAAGTTTCTTGTTTATAGCCGAGCTTTCCGGTCGTATCATTCAAAATTTGCTGATAGGTATAGTCCTTGTTTGCCATAAAGCATACATTCCTCTCTTTTGTTAAATATGACAGC
>USLW01000209.1 GCA_900555605.1 uncultured Clostridium sp.
TGGGACGGTCGGGCTTTACGCTCCAAGTCCTCGCCTAAAGGCTGTGGGCTTTACTCTGCAATCCCTAACGCAATTTTGGGTGTCCGCTTTGTCATTCTGTTACCGGGATTTGTCTGCATGGTGGGAGAACCGCACCGATCAGCCAGGCACGCAATATCATTTTGTCATTGCCAGCAGGCTGTTTTTATGGTGTAACGCTCCGATATTGCTTTCTTTTTGATAGATATGCAAATGCAAGAAGCCCCCCGGCGAAAACCCCGCCGGAGGCAATTATAGAAAGTCTGTGTATCATTTCCACATTTTGTGGAAATGATACACAGATAACAGTTCTTCAATAAATATATGTGTTTTTTGTATGCTTTTGATTATCAGGTATATATGACTTGCTTATTTGTTTGGCACAATGTTTGTTCTTTGTCTTTCAGAAACCATATGTTAAATATTTAAATAGATTGGATTATGAAAAAGGTATTATTTGCAGTAGCACTTGTTATGGGATTGGGTAGTTCAGTGGCATTCGCCGGCAACATGGTATCGGATGTTGAGATTGTGGTAATGGTGAACGATTATAAGCCAATCGAGGTAAAGGATCTGCCGCAGGCGGTTCAGGACACGATCAAGAAGGATTTCGCAGACCTGACAATCAAGGAAGCCGCAGTTGAGGAAAGCGAGGAAGGCACAAAGACCTACAAGGTGACATTTACCGATGCAGAAGGCACGGACAGCGAAGTGTTCTTCAACGAGAAGGGCGAAGTCCTGAAATAAAGCAAATGAACAGCAAAAAGAGAATTCAATTAAACTGTGTCAGCAAAATTAATATTTTATTGCTTTGCTGACACAGTTTGTTTTACAGCCCCTCCGGTTCCGGTGACTTGTAAGGCTTGAAAGCAACCCGAACCTCCTTATGCTCATCGATGACGAAAGTCTGCTCCGGCTCCACAGAACGAATAATGACGCCATTGACTTTCCAATACATGATTGTCCATGATTTGGAATGGGTAGCACGAAAATGCACCGTTGTGCCTTTCGCTATTTCAGCCGGAGAGATCAATTCTCCTATCTTTTCCGCAGCCGTATTTTCCAACTCCGGTTTAGCCGAAAGCTGACCTTCACCCTGATCCACACCAAATGCCAGCACTACTTTTTCCACTGCGGGAGGAAGAGGAGGATCTTCATCATTGTCACAAGAAACCGCAAATAGCGTAAGCCCATACAACAAAACAACGACAAAAGAGAGATAACCGATCTGTCTCATTAAGCCGATTTCTTTTTTTTCCATAGCAGTTTTCATAAGCTTATTTTTTGTTTACGACCGCATAAAGATAACAATTTGTTGGCTAAAAGGGTTTATTAAATATAGTGTTTATCACTTAATGATTTAAGGTTAATATCCTGTAGGTTGCAGGGAGAACAAACGGGAACAGCCGTTCCCGCCCCTTTCGGATTGTATGCCAGCACCCCTAAAAAATGCCTTGTCAAAGACAAGTAGTAACACGCCTGTGTTACGTTTTCGACTTTTCAGCCGTCCGACCGCCACCCCGTCCGATTTGACTTGCCTTTGAGGTTATATATGCAAATGCAGGAAGCCCCCAGCGAAAACCCCGCCGGGGGCAATATTTTTAAACAGGCTTTAAAAATACACGTTCAGCATAAGGTATAAAAAGACGTTCTTATCCTTAGTGCTGTGGTGTTCAAGTTCGAATTGGATTTTGTCCTCACGTGCGAGCCAACCTATTGCGCTGGCAGCTTCCAGGTCATTGAACCCTGTTGCATCCTTGACTTCTTGTAAAGTCCATTTTCGGTGTACGTCTGTGCTTAATAAGCGCCAGAGTTTCCCTGCGTTCTCTCCGATGATGTGCTTATCCATACTTTGTTATTTGTTATAAATTGATAAATGGTTTCAAATGGATAATGAAAAGCACTTTTACATCAATAGTGTTACGCACTGCAAACATTCCAGCGTTTATCGTTTATCCTTTTGATACGTTGTATCACCCTTTCCGGATATACAGCAAACCGTTTCGCCGTTCGATGTATATCTTATTCTCACGTGCGAGCCACCCGGCGGCGAGTGCGGTTTCATCAGCCGCAAAATTTAGCCTTCTCGCAAGCTCGGCAATGGTTATAAGTCCGGTTTCTCCTAATTTTTCAAAGATGATCCCGGCTTTAAATCCTATATTTGCTTTTTCCATGATAAAGTTTATATTTTAATGGTTCAAAAATATGTATATATTTTATTATTCAAAGCGTGTAGAAATACAAATTAGAATTTACCCCGTTAATAAATTTTAACAATATAGATATTACGTTCTATTCATTTCATTTTGCGGATGAAAAGAACTTTACAACTCTATCTTATAGGGGGTTAATTTAGTAATACCTTACTGAAAAACAACGCTCTGAAACATTCCCTGTCACCGTTAAACAGGCACAAATATCTCCCCTTTACATCCTCAAAGAAGATATAATACAGGCAGGAATTAATGCCGAATCTATTTGTTCCGATGATCTTTGCATGGCTTAATTTTTGGCGTACTTGTTTTTCCGTCAGCCCTTCGATGTATATCAACCCTTTCATGTTTCCCATTTGTCCGGGGGTGATCTTAAGCGAACTAAGTAGTTCTTTGAGGTCAAACAGCTTAGGAGTGTTTGACAAGCAGTTTAGGGACTGTTTTCGCTGTGTCTTTTCCATTGCTATAAGGATTTCGCTTGTGCCCTACACCAAGCCAATAAACATAAAAAAAGCGGAAGGGCATTCGCCTATCCGCAAGCGAGGGAGTCCAAGCCCTATACACACAAACAGGAGATACCCCCCGCATATCACGGGGAGCATTTATCTGTTTCTCTGTGTATAATGCAATTTTTGGACTTTTCGCTTGCACAGAAATCAGCTAAACGCTTTTTTTCTCAAAATGTAAAAACACGGTCGGTTTACGACCGCACAAAGATAACAAATTGTTGGCTAAAAGGGTTTACGAACCTTTTATTTTTTTGCCCTATTATCTTAAATTCAGTGTTTATGAAATACCAAGTTCTTTTTGAACATCCTTGTTTGCAGATGAAAAGATACTTTTGCAGTACCTTAATGTTGTCCGCATGGTGGGAGAACCGTACCGATCAGCCGGGTGCGCAATATCATTTTATAATAACCGATAGGTTGTTTTTATGGTGTAACGCCCCGATATCGCTTTCTTTTTTTGTATCTTTATGTAGAAAATATTGCGTATTAACTGTTAATTTCGAAAAATGATGTATCTTTGCGGCTTTCAAAATTGTAAGTATAGAATTTATAATTAAAATATTAGGTTTCAAAAGTATAAAGGTTTTTGGTTAGTTGCTCTTTCTGGGGTAGCAGATATTTTATAGTAAGTTATATGCAAAAAAAACAGAAAAAAGTTGGAAATATTGATTTTTTTTATAAACACACACGAGTGTGTGTAGAAACCTATATTTAAGACTTTTCAAGGTAATTCTCCTTTCTTTTTTATCGTGTTCCGTTCTTTTCGTTTCCGCTCAAGAGACACGGGATTCCGTGAAAATATATTTCCACAAGGGTAGAACGGAAATAGATCTCTCTTTACGGGATAACAGGCGGTCGTTAGAGAAGATCAGCCGCCGGATATTGGAATACAGGCCGGACACGGCTTTCTCTATCTGCAAGATTATGGTGGTCGGTGCGGCGTCCCCCGAGGGGAGCATCGAACTGAACAGGCGTTTGTCTGAACTAAGGGCGAAACGTTTGTTCGATCACGTGTGCGGTTACTCGCCGCTACCCGACACGCTGAAAACGTCGGTATTCGTGGGGCGTGACTGGAGGGGATTGCTGCGTTTGGTGGAGAATGATCCCGGAATGCCCGGTAAATCGGAAACGGTGGAGCTTCTGCAAGGTATTGTTTCCGAGGTGGAAGCAAGTGGAAACGGGGAGAACAAGATAAATGAATTGAAACGCTTGCGGTACGGCATCCCATATCGGTACATGTATCGGAATTTGTTTCCGGATCTTCGTGCATCTTGTTTGTATATTTGGTATGAATCGAAACGGAAGTCGTTCCCTGCCATGCAGGTTATCTCCCACCTGCATGATACATTGTACTTACCTTGTAAGCTTTCTCCGTTCGGTGGAGAAACGGGCGGTTTCCAGTCTGGGGAAAAACATGGGCCTTTTTACATGGCCGTGAAAACGAACATGCTTTATGATGCGTTGCTTGTGCCGAATATAGGGGTGGAGTTTTACGTCGGAAAGAACTGGTCCTTGGCCGGGAATTGGATGTATGCCTGGTGGAAAAGCGACCGGCACCATAACTACTGGCGGCTCTATGGCGGGGATCTGGAAGTGCGCCGCTGGTTTGGCAGGAAAGCGTCGGAAAAACCGCTTGCAGGGCATCACATCGGTCTCTACGGTCGGATATTCACCTACGACTTCGAGACCGGGGGGACGGGCTACATGGGCGGCAAGCCTGGCGGTACGCTTTGGGATAAGATGAACTATTCGGTAGGTCTGGAGTATGGTTATTCGCTGCCCGTCGCCCGTCGTCTGAATCTGGATTTCGTCATCGGTGTGGGCTATTGGGGTGGAGAATACCATAAATATGCCCCTATCGACGGCCATTATGTCTGGAAGGAGACCCGACGGCGCCACTGGTTTGGTCTCACGGAGGCGGAGATTTCGCTCGTATGGCTCTTGGGCCGTGGCAACTACAACGAGAAGAAAGGAGGCAGGCAGTGATACGGATACGC
>USLW01000210.1 GCA_900555605.1 uncultured Clostridium sp.
GCGCGGAAGCGGGGCGCCGGCTTCCTGTACCTGCTGCGCGATAAGACAGATCTGTTCAGGCGATTCTACGGAGCAGGGACCGGCAATAACCTGAAAAATACCGCCGCCCACCTGTACGCCGCCGATGTTGATCACCGTGTCATCCGGATGCCACTTTCGATTGGCGTTTTTATAAGGCTCAGAAATCCGGACCACACTTTCCACAATATCCAAGCCGCGGATCAGATCCACGTCAACGGAATTCAAATCACCGATCAGGCCGATCAGCGTACGGGATTTTCCTTTGATCGCATGTACTTCGATTCCCGCGCTTTCCAACCAGTTTACCAGATTGTCCAATTGTTTTTTATCTGCATTTTCCTTGATCCATAAGACCATTGTGTTGTCGTCTCCATTTCCGTATTCCAAATATCAAATATCATTTCATTTATCATTTTATTATAGAGGTTCCCGTATTAAAATAACAGCGCAAAAATAAAAATTAACAGATTGTTAACACTGAAACAAATTGCACCGTTTTACTTCCCGGATACCTTAAAAACTTCCCATTCTGCGGAAGCGTTGATAACGTTCTTCCAGCATGCGATCCACAGGCATCTGCAGCCGCCGCTCCGTTGCCACCCGCAGTCTTTTCTTTAGCGTTCTGTATGTTTTGGAAAATTCACGGCCTGATTCTTTGATGATTCGTTCGATTACATTTAAAGAAAGCAAATCATCAGCAGTCAGTTTCAGACATTTCGCGGCTTCTTCTGCCTTTTTAGAATCTTTCCATAAAATGCTTGCGCATCCTTCCGGAGAAATCACGGAATATACAGCGTTTTCCAGCATCCAGACCTCATCCGCCACTGCCAGCGCCAAGGCGCCGCCGCTGCCGCCCTCACCGATCAAAACAGAAATGATAGGTGTTTTCAGTGTCATCATTTCATATAAATTTTCCGCGATCGCCTGTCCCTGTCCTCGTTCCTCAGCCTCGATGCCGCAGTACGCGCCGGCCGTATCGACAAAACAAATGACAGGACGATGGAATTTCTCTGCCTGCTTCATCAGGCGCAGCGCTTTTCTGTAGCCCTCCGGATGCGCGGACCCGAAATTGCGCATGATCTTCTCATCCGTTGCGGTCCCTTTCTCCAGGCCAATGACTGTAACAGGAAAGCCGTACAGCGTAGCAAGCCCGCCGATCACAGCCTGGTCGTCTCCGTACCGCCGATCCCCATGCAGCTCTGTAAAATTCTCAAATATATTTTTGATAAACGACTTTGCCGTAGGCCTTCCGTTGGCCCGTGCCGTCAGCACCTTCTCATAAGCATTCATAAAATCCCTCCGTTATACCGTTTTATCAGGGTGGGACCCTGTTTATTAGGGCCCTGTTTATTATGTGTTGGTCACGAAAGTGTGGGCAGCGTAGTATGGAATTTGATTAGGAAGCCCAGATAGCCCTTGAGACGTTTTCGTTCTACGATATTATCCACGAAACCCTTTTTCAGCAGAAACTCCGCACGCTGAAATCCTTCCGGCAATTTACAGTTGATGGTTTGCTCAATCACGCGGGGGCCTGCAAAGGCAATCAGTGCTCCGGGTTCCGCTAAAATAATATCTCCTTCCATGGCAAAGCTGGCCGTCACGCCGCCGGTGGTCGGATCTGTTAAAACGGAGATATACAAAAGTCCGGCATCGCTGTGACGCTTCACCGCACCGCTGGTCTTTGCCATCTGCATAAGAGACAGCACGCCCTCCTGCATCCGTGCGCCGCCGGATACAGCAAACCCCACCACCGGAAGGCTGTTCTCTCTGGCATATTCAAACAGCGCCGCGATTTTCTCTCCGGTCACAACTCCCATGGAGCCCATCATAAAGCCTGCCTCCATGACAAATAAAGCACAAGGAAAACCGGCGATCTTTGCGGTTCCGCAGACCACGGACTCATTTTCTCCGCTGCCTGCAGCCGCGCTTTTCAATTTTTTATCGTAGTCCGGAAAATTCAGAAAGTTTTTAGAAGCTTTGTCTCCGTTCAGCTCATGAAAGCTGCCGTTATCCGCCACCATGGCAATCCGCTGCCTGGCGCTCATCCGGAAATAATAGGCGCATTTCGGACAGACATACAGATTCTCCGTTAAATCATCTTTCAGCACCAAGCTTTTGCAGGACGGACAGCTCAGCCACATTTCGTCCGGCACGCAGGGCAGATCATCCCGCACGCCAGACCCGGATGATTCTAACACATTGTTTGATCGTTTAAACAAGTTTTTATCCAACAGCATAAAGTACCTCCTTGTAGCTGACGCTTATCCGCGCGGTTACGACTGCGGGGAGCCTGCTTCGAGCTTTCCGATAAAATCAGTAAAATAATGTCCGGAGAGAAAATCCGGCTCTGCCAGAAGCTCGGACTGCCGCTCCACAATGTTCGAAACGCCGACAATCACCAGTTCGCTGAGGGCCGCCTGCATTTTCCGAATTGCCTCCTCCCGCGTCTTTGCGTGCACGATCAGCTTTCCGATCATGGAATCATAATACGGCGGAATTTTATAATCCTGGTAGATCGCCGTATCAAAACGCACCCAAGGCCCACCCGGCAGATGCAGCAAAGAAACCGTATTGGAACCGCCGCCCTCGGCATTGATCCGACATTCCACCGCGCAGCCGTTCAGCTTCACATCATCTTGTGTAAAATCCAGCCGGCATCCGGCAGCAGTACGGATCTGCCATTTGACCAAATCATACCCGGTCACAAATTCAGTAACCGGATGCTCCACCTGAAGCCGTGTATTCATTTCCATAAAATAGAAGCTGCCGGCGGTATCCAGCAGAAACTCCACGGTCCCCACACCAGTGTACCCCACCGCTTTCGCAGCCCGTACCGCAGTCTCGCATAAGGCATTCCGCAGCGATTCGTCAACCGTGGGACCGGGACTTTCTTCAATCAGCTTTTGGTTTCTGCGCTGCACCGAGCAATCGCGCTCTCCCAATGCCACTATATTTCCGAAATCATCGGCAATCAGCTGTACCTCAATATGTTTTACCGGCGACAAAAACTTCTCCAGATACATGCCGCCGTCGCCGAAGGCATTGACCGCTTCCTGAGAAGCCTGCCGGAAGGCATCCGAAATCTCATCTGCGCTGCGTATCAGCCGGATTCCTTTTCCGCCGCCGCCTGCCTTTGCCTTAATCAGCAGCGGATAGCCAATGCGCTCCGCCTCTGCCGCCGCCTCCTCTTCGGACGCCAGCAGCTCGCTGCCCGGAATCACAGGCACGCCTGCCGCAATCATTGTTTTACGCGCCTGCTCTTTATCCCCCATGGCATGAATCACTTCAGATTTCGGCCCGATAAACGTCAAATTGCACTGCTGGCACAAACGCGCAAACTTTGCATTTTCCGCCAAAAAACCATATCCGGGATGAATCGCCTGCGCGCCGGAGGCAATGGCTGCCGTCAAGATGGCGGGAATATTCAGATAGCTGTCTTTCGATTGTGCCGGACCGATACAATAGCTTTCATCTGCCATGTTCACATGGAGTGCTTCCCGGTCTGCTTCCGAATATACGGCTACTGTCTTAATTCCCATCTCCTTGCAGGCCCGGATGATCCGAACCGCAATTTCACCGCGGTTGGCGATCAATAATTTAGAAAACATGCCATATCCCCTTTCTTTTTGTACGGGCGGCCGCTTACTGTCCGGACTCCTGCGCAATCAGGGCAAAGGAAAATTCTGCGCTTACACAGATCTTTCCGTTTACAGAACCTTTGCCCTCCGCAAAATAAAACGGTCCCTTATTTTTCAAAATCCGGCTTTCAATCATCAGGGTATCGCCGGGACGCACCTTCTCACGGAATTTCACATGATCCAGGCCGGTAAAATACGGGGTGCAGCCTTTTGCTTTTTCTGCCAGCAGCACACTTGTGGTCTGCGCCATAATCTCGCACAGCACCACGCCGGGCACCACCGGATTTCCCGGAAAATGTCCCTGCAGAAACCATTCGTCCCCCCGCACCGTATATTGTCCCACCGCTGTGTCGTCGTTCCGCGTGCTGGCCTGATCCACCAGCAGCATGGGTTCCCGATGCGGTAAAATCCGTTTTATCTCTTCTCTGTTCATAAGGTTCCTCCGACTCTCCTCCGGCTCACTGCCGGATTTTAAATAATACCTGCCCGTAGTTTACGATTTCCCCGTTTTCCGCGCACACCTCAGCGACGGTTCCGGCACAATCGCTGACAATATCATTCATCAGCTTCATGGCCTCAATAATGCAAAGCGTATCTCCCTTTGCCACGGAAGCGCCCTCTTGTACAAACGGCGCCTCTCCCGGCGCTTTAGAAGCATAGAATACCCCCACCATAGGCGCCTTGATTTCATGGAACAACGAAGCAGGCTCCGACCCTTGTTCAGCAGCGGGAATCACGCCGCTGCTGCCGGAAAGCAGCTCCGCATTGCCGGCAGCAACAATTTCAGCCGGCATGGGCGCCAATGCCGCCGCAGTCTGAAAGCAGCCGGCCGCAGACTGCCGCTCCATCTTGATTTTATTTTTTCCATCCTCCAGCTCTATCCTGATCAGATCGTTCTTTTTCATCAGTTCCGCCAATACTTTGATATCATTGACTTCCATAAGAACCTCCCGTACGTTTTATACTGACATCCATCATTTGATCCGGCGGCTCACACCGCACCGGCTTCTATATTTTCCGAAATGCGATGCAGGCATTG
>USLW01000211.1 GCA_900555605.1 uncultured Clostridium sp.
AAGCGCGTATAGCCTGCGCCGCCGATATTGTACACGGCTTCGGCCGGAGCTTCTCCGGAAACCGGATGCATGGAAATCCCCTTTTCATATACCATGGTGCCCACGGTAATTTTACTGCCGCTCCAGGTTGTATCACAATAGAGGGAATCCCCGTCCGGCACAACCGTGCGCACGGGACTCAGGCTGCTGAGATACGTTCGATCTGCATTCAGGTCCGGCTCTTTAGTAAGTATGGCATCCGCAAAGGAAGAAGCATCGCAGAAAAGCCCGTCGCCGCCGTCTGTAACCACCAGCTTTAATTCCTTTGCGTTGGTGATATCAATGTCCACCAGATAGGCAAGCGGGTACGGGAGATTGCCGCTTTCTGCTTTCTTCACGCCGTCCACATACACCTCAAAGCCTGTCTGCGTGTCTTGAATCCCGGCATCGCCTCCCACATCCCGGCCTGCGCTCTTGTCCTTTCCGGCAGCAGCGGTAAAGCGCGTATAACCGAGTCCGGAAATATCGTAGACTGCCTCCGCCGGTTTTTCCGGAGAGACGGGATGCATGGAAATCCCTTTATCGTACACGGCATTGCCCACCGTGATTTTTCCGCCGGCCCAGGTGGTATCGATATAAACCTGATCCCCGTCTGGCACCGTGCTGCTTTTCAGCGGCAGGTCGCTTAAATAGACGCGCTCTGCTGCTGACGGGCTGTCGGCCGGAGCTGCGGGCATGGGCGCAGCTTGCATTAAGAAAAAACAAATGAGCCCGAGGCAAAGGAAGCATGCAAAGGTTGGGAAAAACGTATGCCGTATTTTCATTTTCATAGATTATATGCTCCTTTCATACCATTCCTGTTCAGGATGATTTTTTCTTTTTTATAACCACCAGAATTATAACGGCGGCAGCTGCGAGTACGGCTGCAATGATCAGCCCGATTGCCCATGCGGGCAGTCCGGCGTCTGCATCATTTCTGCTGTCTTCTGAGGCAGGGGATGCTGTTTTTACAGCGGCAGGAGATGTGCTTTCCGGCACTTTTGCAGGCGTCTGCGTAGCGGCAGGCGTTTGCGTGGGAACGGGAGTTGCGAAGATTTCATCGATTTGATTTGTTTTTGCAATTACCGCGCCGGCAAAGGTCCCCCAATCGCCGCTGATGCCGTCGCCGCCGTTTGTGATTGCCAGGCGAAGCACCTTTGCATCCGTAACATCTGCGGTCAGCAATACCGCCTCGTCCGTCAGTCCCATAATCTCGCTTCTCGCTTTTTCCGTACCATCGGCATATACGATAAACTGTACGGTAGCCATGGTAATATCGTACTGCATGGTTTCGCTAATTCCCGCATACGCGGCAAAGGTGGTAAAGCCCAGTCCTTCAATATTAATATCGATATAAGCCTCGCCGGCCGGCACCGCATGCAGGCAGACGCCCTTTTCAAAATATACGCCGTTGATCCACAGCTCTTCTCCGGCCACATTTTCATCCCTGTGGGCGTAATCACCAACCTCGCCGTTCTCATAAATACTGCTGGTGATCCAATCCATATCGCTGATAAATACCTTTTCCTGATCCTTCAGGGCAGGATCAGGTGTTGCAAGTACAGTCGGGACCGGCGTGCTGTTCGTTTCCTCGGGAAATGTAATCTCCTCAGAGACCGCCTGTTTTGACAAAACGGCATTGGCCCAGGAAGTTGCATCACAGTAAATACCGTCGCCGCCGTCTGTAACGACTAATTTCAATTCCTTTGCGCCGGCAATGTCAACCTGAAAGGTATATGTTTCCGGATATTTCAGAACGCCGCTTTCCGCCTTCTTTACACCGTCCGCCCAGACCTCCATGCTGATGGCGGTATCCTTGATTCCGTCATCCCCCCCCCAGCCGCACCTGCGGTTTTATCCTTGCCGCCCACTGCGTAAAAGGTCCGATACCCGAGCCCTTCGATATCATATACCACTTCCGCGGGGCCATCTGCCAGAGGATGGACGGAGATCCCATGGCCGTATTCCTTGCCTCCTACTGTGATGGCAAGTCCGAGATACGTTTTGTCCGTATGGATTTCTCCGTCTACTTGGTACGTCTTCGGCTCCAATTCTGTCAAATATATGCTGCCGCTGTCCGCCGACGACAGGAACATACCTGCCGCCGTGCACAGTAAAACGAGTACACATATGACTGCACCATACTTTTTCATTTTTGTTACCTCCTGTTTTTATTTTGTTTTTCAGTTATTTTACCGGATCTATGCAAAATACGATACTATATGAGGACTCCGGCATGGCAATCCGGATTCCTTCTGCCATAAGTGCCTTTCCGTCGGCTGTCACATCAAGCAGACCGTCAAAATCTTTTATATGATACTGTTTATCAGCAGAAAGTCCGTACAGCTTGATTGTCATTTCTCCTACAGAGCAGTTGGCGGGACGGAATAGCTGACCGTAGCCTGCATCCTGTGCCGGATCGAAAAACTCCCAGCCCCGCCATGCTTCGCTGCTTTTGCTCCATTGTGTGAGCGGGTAGTAATCTGCATAGAAAAATTGCTGAATATGTTCCCATTCCTGGCGGACCTGAGCGAGAATATCCCAAGGCGCATCTTTATCCATTACCGCGATATTGGCATTGATCCAAGGCGCATAGCAGGAACGCAGATGATAGAGAGTACTTTCCACGCCGGTATTTTTCTCCAGCTTGATATACGGAATCCATTGGATCAGGGATTGCATGGCAGCCTGCCGTTCATCGAATCCGCCGGTGTTGCCGTCCCAGAAATCACTGAAATGAAGCGGCACTGCACGGCGCAGCGTTTCTAAGTCGTTTCTACCGCCGCCGGAAGCACAAGAGTCGATCATCATGTCCGGATATTTCTCAAGCAATGCATCCCAGAAGGCGAGATACCCCTGCACATATTGGTTTTCCGTAAAGCCGCTGCGGGAGACATCATCGTTTGCGGCCCATACGGGAGCAGGATCTACGTTAAAATCCTGGCGGTACATTGCAATGTGTCCGTCATCCATCACCTTTGAGATTTTTTCGATCAGCCATGCTCTGCATGCTTCGTTTCCTAAGTCTACCAGCTGCCCCTCCAGCCATGTGCCGGGAAATGCAATGCCCAGCATCCAATCCGCGCTGAAATCAGGGTTGCCTGCAAGAAATGCATCTTTATTCAGACGGATAACCTCCGGCTCAAACCAAAGCATCGTTTTACCGCCCTGCTCGGCCATGGCCTGACTGATTTCTGCAAATCGGTCCGGAAACATTTCCGTATTCACATTCAGACTTCCTGTTTCCGGCCAGCTGCATGTTTCTCCTGCCGCATTGGTATACCAGCCGGCATCCATCCACAGGTAATCTAAAGAAATTCCGTGATTTTTGTAGGAATTGACGATCCGAAGCATGCTTTTTGTGTTCATGCCTTGAGACATCGTGGAGGCTGCAAATACCGGTTCAAAATTCTCTCCGTTGATTTTGCGCATATTACAGTCGATAAACCAGCGGCGCCACAGGTTCATGGCTTTCACCTCATCACGGCCTTCATATTTTAAGAACATCATCAAAGGCGTGCGGATCGTTTCTCCGGGTGCCAGATAGGTGCTGACCGTATGCTGTCCGCCTGTAAAACGTGTTTCGTTTCCCTTGTTTTCAAAGCTGGCGCGCCAGCAGCCCGGCCAGCCCACAGCGATAAAGGTCCCGACGCTTCCATATTCTAAATTAAAATATGGAAAGTTTCCGTGGGTAGGCCGCCCGGAGGTAGATTCCTTTGTAACGCTATTATCTTTTAACGCAACGGCATACGGCGCGTACATATCGCCGAGATCGCCGTTGATTCCCTTCAGGCAGGGATCTTTACCGACAAATGTCATATCCGCGCCGTTGATATTTTCAAAAACCCCGGTATTCTGATCACCGGTATTGGTGATAGAGACTGTCCATTCATACGCACTGTAATCTTCGTAGACACAGGCGTTGACGACAAATTGCGTTCCGCTTTTTTCGTGAGCAAATGTAAGGATTGTATTTGTTCCGTTTTGCGCGGCCTTTTGTTCTCTGCCGATCTCGCGGAATTCTTCTCCGAACCCTTGATATACGGTCTTGTCGTATGTAAAGGATATGGGAAACTGCGCGGGATGATTGATATAGGTTTCATATTCTTCCATTGTTTTACCTCCTGACGTATTACCGGACTGCCCCGGCTGAATGGAACTGCCTGTACAGCCGGCAGCACTGCATAAACCGCAACATAGAAATAGAGCCAAAAGTTTTTTCATAGACGTCCTCCTTCATCATTTTTTCATGTTGCTGTAGCAATTTCATTATATTCGCATTTCAGATGTTCTTAATAGATACAAAAAGTACATTAAAAATACATGAGATTTGACATTTACGTATCTGTGCGCTATGATTCGTATATAAAATGTGAAAATATGCATATGATCAGGAGCAGCTGTGGGAGAAAAAGGAACAGATTTCCAAATTGAATATGAATGCAGATTTTTTTTGATTTCCAAAGGGTATGCGATGCTAAAAACGGAGCGTGCGGAACGGATGCTGAATTTATATGATATTGCGGTGATTCCGCCTCATGTACCGTATCGATTTGCCGCTGCGGCGGCTGCAGAATTCCTGACGGTCTGCGTGCCCGGTGAGCAACTCTCTGCTGAAACGGCGCGGCTGCTACCTGCGGGACACCCGCTAAAGCTCCTGTTTT
>USLW01000212.1 GCA_900555605.1 uncultured Clostridium sp.
AATCTTTTGGAAAACGCCGGTCTGCCCGCCGAAATTAGCACTTCCGATCTGGCCGTATGCATTATTTCCGACACCGTATAAATCTCCATTTTTCATGAGCACTAAAGTATGATCAAATCCGGCGCTGATATCTGCAATGGTACCAGAAGGAATTTCAACAGGCATGAGCAGCCGCGCATCCTGGTTCTGAGCTGATCTGCCGAGCTGCCCCATCTGATTATTGCCAATACTGTAAAGCTGATTTTTTTCAGTTAAAATCAACGTATGCGGCGCATCTCCGACATTGCCGCCGTGGGAAGTTGCAATTTTGACAACTCCGGACATAACTAAAATCGGCTTGGTCACAGCAGCGCTTGTAAAAATACCGTTCTGGCCGTATTCATTGCTTCCCCAAGCATATAGATTCCCATTTTCCTTTAGGTAAAATGCACTTCGTGAGCCAGCCTCCACCATTGGCGCGGTACTGAAATTTTTACTTCTTGTCAAAACCGCAACTGTTGTTTTTCGGTCTATGGTAAAGGCAGCCGAGGTACTGTTATAAATTGTCTGGTGGCCCTCAATATCCGTAACCGTGATACCCACAAGCTCATATCCGTTTTTTACTGCTACGCGGCATGTAATCTTATGATTTGCATTGTACTGCCGCGTGGCACCGGAAGGGATTGCTGCGTTGTCTGCGGTAAAATCAACTGCGCTGCTGTCATACCGATAGGATACCTCATTGGGGAATATTCCGAAGTATTCCTGCACATGCTGTTTTACATACCCGGTGCGGCTGTTCAAAAAGTTTCTGATTGTCTGAATGCCGCTTTCCCAAGCACCTTTATGAAAGCCGGAGGCCATCCATCTCGCAAAATTGAGCTGTATTGGTTCTCTAATCTCATCGGCCATTTTATCCAGCACAGGAACCATTCTGTCTGCTGTAAAATAATTTTCCAATAAATAGAGGTATCGATCTATAAATCGATTGCGGAATGTTGTATTTTTCAGAAGTGCATTCATCAAATAGCCTGCAATGGTATCGCTGGTCAGCGCGCCCATTGCATTATAGGTCACATCGGTCCCCAATCCGCAGCCAAAATCCATGTCCATCAAAACAAACCGCCATTTTGTGTCCCACCCGCTGGGATCCTCTGGGTTCTTGTTGCGCCAGACCTTAATATTATTCGTTGGCCAGTCTGTGTTGCAAAAGTACATGTTGCAAATAAAAAAGTCAATAAAATTATCAACATCGATCTGATCTGCAACCTTTTGATAATTCTGCTGGATCGACAGATCAGAGGAGCGTGCAAAATGGATCAGCTCGTAAAATGCATTTTCATCTCCGGGCTGCCCGTCATTTAATTCATACGGAGAGTTGCCGTTCCCTGTGATAAGCGGAGTCGGCGCCTCAAGCATAACAAAGTTCTCTTCTGCAATTCCGTAATGGGATTTAAAATATTTTGTATCATATCGTTCCCGTACATTATACATGCCCCAGAATTCACCGTTGATAAAAATCAGGGCGGGTCTGGACTCCATAATATCTATATTCAGCTCTTTGCACAGCCGCTGCATGAGACTATCCCTTAAAAAGCTGGAGGTACAATCATTTCCGGAATTACGCAGAAGCAGGCGCTTGTATTCTGTAATGGTATTTCCGAATACATCGGTTACGCGCCCCTGAAAGATGTCATATTTTAACTTGCCCGGATTATCCGCAACCCCTGAGTTTGCATCCTTTTTAAAATAAAGGCGCATTGATTTCTGCAGATTTCCGAGGGAACCGTTTCCGTTCATAGCCATTTCGGCATATTGACCGGCCGTTTTATTTCCATTTTCATCAAAAAATTCGCAAAATGTCACGATCCGCTCTTTTGTTTCAAACGGATTGCGCATAACGGAAATATATATGCCGTCCTCATTTACAAAATGATCCTCTTCAACTGTAATCGCAATATACGGCAAGCTATATTCTGTCTGAAATGTCGATGACACAAAATATGTATTGATTGCAACCGGCGTTACTTCTGCACCTTTTTTCGCATATGCACAGACTGTTGTTGCTGTAAACGGACTTCTCCCGCTCAATGAGTACCGCGGATTGTTATAATATGCAGCGCTTCTGGCCAATGGTCCGTACCTGGTGTTATCACCTTCTGTGATCGCGATCGGACCTGTATACGCAGTTCCATTTTTAAACGGATCCGCCTGGTTGATCGTATAGTAGATCGTATACCCCTCTCCTGCGGACAGCGTTAATTCAAATGGCTCAGAAAAAGCGCCGCCATTTCTCGAAAAATTCACGCAGTTCTTCTGCGGTATCGGCGTAGACGTAGGCGTAGGAACAGAAGTCTCCGGCGTCTCATGCTGGTCCGGGCCGGGAAAGTCCGTTACCTCCGGGGCAGATGTTTGATCTGCGGGCCGTGCAGTCTGTCCGCTATCCGGATCCGCACTGCCGGGGATCTGGCCTTTTCCATTTTCAGGACTTCTGTTCTGAGTCCGGTCTATGGTGGCTGACGGCGGTCCAGAAACGGTTTTGCTGCGGTCCGGTCTGCAGGCTAAGAATACAACTGCACTGATTATCAAAATCACAGCAACTCCGCACAATATCATCGGCCACTTGAATTGTCTCCATTTTTCTTTCAAAGTGCATCCACCCTAACCAAATTTGATCTTTTTACGTCCCGCCTGCTATCCATTTTCATTTAGTTTATCCGCTGTGTATTTATTGCATATTCACGTATTCTATTCATATAGTTAATTGTATTTATTATATCAGCCCCCTATGCGCGAGGCAATACATATTTTATCCCGTATCTCTTCCATCTTATAGTTGTCAATGATCTTGGACAAATAATATGTCTGACTCACCCTTGTTAAACGCTGCAATCTACCCGAGAGGTAAATTTTTAAATAATGGATTTTACCTTAATAATTTGCATCCTTGTTAATCTGTATTTTCTGTCCTTTATTGACCTCTCTTTTATTCGTGTGCTATACTGCTCTCACATTGCGTCTGAAGAAGAAATCTGAGTTGGACTTGGAAAGGGATTTATAGACATGGCTGATAAAAAGTATATTTTGGCATTGGATCAGGGCACTACGAGTTCACGTGCACTTTTATTCGACAGACAGCAGAAACTTATCGGCTGTGCGCAAAAGGCAATTACACAAATATATCCGCACGAAGGATGGGTCGAGCAAGACCCCATGGAGATTTATTCATCTCAGTACAGTGTAATGATGGAGGTTATCACGAAAAACGGTATACAGCCTAATGAAATCGCGGCAATCGGAATCGCCAATCAACGCGAAACCACGATTATATGGGACCGTTATACCGGACAGCCGATATATAATGCAATTGTCTGGCAGTGCAGAAGAAGCGCTCCCATTATTGAAGAGTTGAAAAAAAACGGCTGTGCTCAATACATCCAGGCGGCCACAGGTCTCATACCAGACGCATACTTTTCAGGCAGTAAGATCAAATGGATTCTGGACACGGTTCCACATGCAAGAACCCGTGCAGAAAACGGAGATCTTTTATTCGGAACAATTGATACCTGGCTTGTTTACAAACTTACCTCTGCCCAGCCAACTGCGCAACATGCCTCCTACAATCAAACTACCCGAGAGGTAAATTCTTCCCCAGTCCATGTCACGGATTATACAAACGCATCCCGCACAATGCTTTATAATATTCATGAGTTGAAATGGGATGAACAGCTTCTAAAATGGCTGGATATTCCGGTTAGTATTTTACCAAAGGTAGTGGAGTCCGGAGAAATCGTCGGCTATACAAATATCTCAGGCTCAGAAATTCCAATCGCAAGTATGATTGGGGACCAGCAGGCTGCTTTATTCGGGCAGACATGCTTTGAAAAGGGGAATGCAAAAAACACTTATGGTACAGGGTGCTTTCTTTTGATGAACACCGGGAATATGCCATGTAAAAGTACAAACGGTTTATTGACTACCATTGCATCAGCCCTGAAGGGTAAAATACAGTATGCACTTGAGGGCAGCGTATTTATTGGCGGCGCTGTAATTCAATGGCTGCGGGATGAACTGAATATGCTTACAGACAGCGGTGAAGCCGCATTTTACGCCAGCCGGGTTCCGGATACAGGAGGCGTGTATCTGGTGCCTGCTTTTACCGGATTGGGTGCACCCTATTGGGATATGTATGCACGAGGATGTCTGATAGGTTTGACCAGAGGTACAAAAAAGGAGCACATCATACGAGCTGCACAGGAAGCAATTGCTTATCAGTGCTATGATTTGGTTGCTGCGATGGAAAAAGATACTGCGCTATCAATTACAGAATTAAATGTGGATGGAGGTGCCAGCCGGGACACTTTTCTAATGCAGTTTCAGGCGGACCTTTTAGATAAAAAGGTAGTTCGGCCGGAGTTGTGCGAAACCACTGCATTAGGCGCCGCTGACTTAGCCGGTCTGACAGTTGGTTTTTGGAAAGATTACGATGAAATAAAATTGCTGCGAAAAAACATAACAGTTTATTCATCACATATGCCTGCTGATTGTAGAACAAAATACTTAAAAGGTTGGCATAAAGCTGTCTCTAAAAGTTTACAATGGGAGGAACCTGAAAGATAAAAGCAGCGCAGGTTTCTCGAGAAATGCGATTCGAGTGGGGGTTGCGGACGAAAAGTTGGACTCCCCAAGGGC
>USLW01000213.1 GCA_900555605.1 uncultured Clostridium sp.
GGCGCCTCCGTGACGGCCGGAGTCGGGGTAACCGGCACCGGGGTCGGCGCTTCAGCACCTGTGTACACAATCTCGGAAAATACAGCCGGAGCCTCATACCGCTTCAACGCCAGCCATCCGCCGAAATTTTCATCTACCTTTGTGATCAGAAGCGTATCATCTACATATCCCTCTAACGTATGGGTTGCCGCAGTATAGACGAGTTTCACTTGATGGGTCTCCAGTGCCTTTTGTTCATCTGATAAGGAGGCATTTTCCTGCCATTTCATGACACCGTCTTCAATATGGAACATCGTTACGCTGCCGTCGCTGGCCTGCACCTGAAAGCAATACCAAACCGCCTCCGGATACAGGTCATCCTCCAAAACGGCAATGCCTGCGCCTGCCACAGCATGAGAGGGATCCTCTGTTACCGAAACCGCAATGGTAAAATCCTGCTTCCCTGAGACTTGAATATTGGAAATATAATACCCATTTTGGCCGCCTTCGCCATACCAGCCCTCATCTGTTTCCTCCCAGCTTCCTGATGCGCCGTACCAATCGTCAAATTCTGCCATATATTCCGCAGAAGCGGCAATTCCCCCGGCCAGAAGCATAATCAGCAAAACCGCCAGCATTCCCATAAATCTGTTCTTTCTCATTCTTTTACACAGTCCTTTCTGTAAAAATTTCCTCTGCATATATATTTGTAAAAGTTACTTTTCCTTTTTCCTCATACGGACTGCCAGCAGTACCGCTGCCGCAATCACTGCTGCCCCAAGCACGACAGCAAGAACCACCAGCCCAATGCTGACACCGTCCTCTCCTTCCGAATCCGATGGAACCGGCGTCGCAGCTGCCGGCTTTTCAGTAGGCTTTTGCGTTGGAGCGGCGGGAGATTGTGTCTCCGGCGCCGCGCTTTCTGCCGGCTCGGAAGGCTTCGGCGTATTTACGGGGCCTTCCCGATATTGTACATTTTGAAAGGTTGCATTGCTGTTCACATTATAAATTCCAAGGTATCCGCCTGTATAAGCAACGTCGAACATATCCAGGGCCAATTCTCCGATCCACTCATCGTCTATATAAAATTCCACGTAGCCGCCCTCGGAAACCTCAATTAAAAACACATGGGTTTCTGCCGGGTTAAAATCATCCGGCAGCGTGACATTGCTGGAGGCAATCAGTTCTCCCTCGGAAACGAAAAATACTCTGGCTAAATTGCGTTCTTCTGTCACGTCAACGTTAAAAGCGCACCAATGACCTTCCGGATTCTGCTTATCCGCTATGCCGAATGCAAGGCCTGCCGCAACGCCGGTCCAGGAAATGTCAGCGGAAAAAGAAAAGCTGTCTTCTGCTGCGGTCCGTACATCCGACATCACAAAGCAGTTGCCGCCTCCGGCATTTCCGCCGCAGATGCCGTTTTCATCAGCAAACCAATTGCCGCTGATTACCTCTAAGCCGGTCAGATTGGTGGTCAGCTTGCCAAAAGGACCAGAAGGCTCCTGCGTTCCTACTCCGATCATTTCATACCGTATATTTTGAAACAGCGCCGTGGACTCCAAATTATAGATCCCCAAATAGCCGCCGTCATAGCCGCTTCCGCTCAAGGTTCCGATCTGATTTCCGTCAAGGTAAAAATGAATGGTTCCGGAAATCACCTCTACCTTCAGATTATGGGACTGTGTTTCATCAATATCAACCACCACGTTCTGTGTGGCAAGGATTGGTTCCCCATCCTTGATCTCAACCCGGAACACCCGCGCCAGCTTGCTGTCCGGATTTCCCACATCCAGATTGTACGAGCACCAATTGTTTCCCGGATTCGCAGGATCCGTCACGCCGAAAACGAGCCCCAGAGCTTTGCCATTTAATTTCACATCAGCGGAAAAAGTAAAGTTCTGATCTGCTTTCAGCAGTACATTGGACATGGCAAAAAAATTATCAGCAGCCGGATTGACACCCCGCACGCCCTCTGCCCCTGCATTCTCCCAGGTACCGTTCAGCACGGTCCATCCAGTCAAATTCGTGTTCAGCGATGAGAATGCCGCTTCCTCCGCAAATACCGTACCGGCTTCTGCAAAGCAGGCCAGAATTAGACATAATGCGATAAAAAATGCAACTGATTTTCTTCTCTGATACATCTGCTATCGACCTCCTTAAAATTCGTATATAGCAAGCGCGTCAATCACACAGCTTCCGCTGCCCACATGGATCTGTATTTCGTCGGACATATTTTCAGGAAACACGATGGCATTGAACATTGCTTCACCTCTGTTAGCAAACACATCGATTACCGAGGTATCCAGAAGGATCCGCAGATGGATTTTCTCATCAGCAGACGGACGCAGGGCCATGGAATATATGCCGCTCATCACACGGCCGGCCTTTGTCCTATCCAGATATAGGCGTTCCTCGGATTTCACATACCGAATCGAAATCCGCTGCTCGCCGCTTACCCGGAGCAATAACGCAAAGGAATCGCAGCCCCTGACATCCACGATGCCCTCGATATCAAGAATTTTACCGCTGATACCCTGTAAAATACTGGAGATTCCTTCATCAATCCGCATATTCGCCGCACTGTACAGCGTAACCTCTTTTCTCTGCAGCGCAACCTCTTCTGCCGGATATAACCGAAGACGCGGTCCCTCTGGTCCGGAAATCAGCCGGTATTCAAGCGGAATCGATTGATAGCCGTCCCAGGTCTTACCATAAGAAGACAGCCTGTCGGCGGTTTTGTCAATCATCCAATAGATCCCGATCCGTCTGTTTTTCGGGTCATTATAAAAGGTCTGCGCAGCGTACATATCGTCGCAGCCCACCACAGGCTCGATCTTCTCCGTTTCCGCGCGGAATGCGAAGCGGCCCGCTTCATCGCGCACCAGCTGTCCGATCACATAAAATCTGCCGCCTCCGGTATATACCCATTTTATCTGCCGGCTGTCCCCGTCCAGCGTTAGAGGAAACAAATCCGGGCATTCCGATTCCAGGTGATTTACGCCGTCTCCGTACATAACATCCCCCTGGAAGGTCCAATCCCGCAGGTTTTTGGAAGTAAAGAGCCGCGCCCACAGTCCTGCGATGATCATGACCCAAATTCCGCCGTTCTCCTCCCGGGCATCCGGATACCAGAAAACTTTTGGGTCACGGTTGTCATATAATATGGTATCGCCGTCTTTTCCCTTGATGACAGGATTTTCCTCATATTTTACCCAGGTTCGCCCGTGATCCTTTGAATATGCCACGGCCTGCTTTTGAAAGCCGTATGTCAGATCTCCGCCTGCATATGTAAAAAACGCCACCATACGAGACCCGGGAGGGGTACTGTCGTCAAAAAAGCCCGAAGTGTTCTGCGCATCGATTACAGCCGAGCCGGACCAGATTCCGCCCATGGCGTCCGGGGAAATTGCCGGAGAAATTTCGGTCCAGGAGATGAGATCCCGGGATACCGCGTGTCCCCAGTATTTTTGGGACTGGTCCTCAATCAGCGAATCACAGTATTGGAAAAACAGATGATATTCTTTGGCCGCTTCATCGTAAACCAGACCGTTTGGATCGTTCATCCAGTTATTTTTCGGCGTAAAATGCAATTTAGGCCGATACATTGCCTCCATATGTACTTCCTCCAAATGAAATATATTTTATGCATGCTGCTTAACTGCAAAAATCCGGTTCTGCCACAATTATAGCTTTCAAGAAAAGCGTTACAAGTGAGAAATCTCATTTTAACCGGAGAAATTGCGACATCCGCATATGGATTCCCTGTACAGCCGCCGAAAATTTTTATATTTGCATAATACGAGAGCAACAGAGGACAACTTTTGGATAACAAATGATATAGACACAGGAGCACCGTCATTTTAAAATAGCTTTATAAGAAGTGTGAGGTGAGACTCGTGAGCAGTAGTGATTGGTATCCCATGATCGATAGTGTTACGCCTGTTTTTTTAGCAGGCGCCAGAACCGTATTGTGGGAAGACTGGGGCGCCAAAGACATCATTCCATCATACAATAAATTTTATTATCTGCTGAAGGGAACATTTTCTTTCGTAATCAATGGCCGTACCTACTGCGGAAAACCGGGGCAGCTTTTTCTGCTTCCTTATAACAGTACGCAGACCTATCACGCATACCGCAACCCTTCCGCGGAAAAATATTGGATTCACTGCAATTATTTCTGCAACGGGAAGGACTTTTTATCCCAGCTAACGCTGCCTCATTTTATACAGGTTCCGCAAAGCGAACAAGCACAGGTAACCGCCTGGTTTGCGGAATGCTGCGCACAGGACAGTTCTCTGCCTGCAAAATTGCGGCAGAAGGCAGCAATGCTGAATCTGCTTGCCTATTACACGCAAAAATGCAGTCCGGAGATGAACATAACAATCTGCGGCGGATCGGTGCAAAAGATTATCGAATACATGGAAGCAAATCTGGAAAAGGATATTACCCTGGACGATCTGCTGGCAATTTCCAATTTCAGCCGCGCCTATTTTGTACGGCATTTTAAAAATGAAATCGGGTATCCGCCCATGGAATATATCCAGCTGCTGCGGATTGATAAGGCAAAGCGGCTGCTGCAGGCCACGGACCTGACCGTAACGGAAATTGCGAGACAAACCGGATTTAAAAGCAACGCCTATTTGTGCCGCATAATGAAAAAACGGATCGGCTATAGTCCCAGCGGGTACC
>USLW01000214.1 GCA_900555605.1 uncultured Clostridium sp.
TGCGCATAACGCGCCGAATATGTATTCATATAAATATGAACGGCTTTTTGCGCATTATCAGCCGCTCCGGAACGGGCCCCGCGGCAGGATCGGCATTCCGCGGGTACTGAATATGTATGAAAATTATCCCTTTTGGTTTACGTTTTTTACGGAATTGGGCTATGAGGTAGTGCTGTCTGACCAGAGTTCAAAAGAACTTTATATGGCCGGTATGGAGACCATTCCTTCCGAGTCTGTTTGCTATCCGGCCAAGCTGGTGCACGGGCATATCGCCAACTTGGTGGAAAAGGGCGTAAAGACAATTTTTTACCCTTGTATTCCGTATGAAAAGAAAGAAGATGAAAAGGCAAACAACCACTATAATTGTCCCATCGTAACATCGTATCCAGAGGTTATCCGCTGTAATATGGATATTTTAAAGGAAAAGGGAATCCGTTTCATGAATCCGTTTCTGCCGATCTACAATCCGGAACGGATGACAGAGCGGCTATATGAAGAGCTGCGGGAATTTGAGATTCCGTTCAGAGAAATTAAACTGGCAGCAGAGGCTGCTTATCGGGAGGATGCGGCTTTTCACCAAGACATTCGGGAAGAAGCGCGGCGAATCCTTGATTATGCCAAAGAAAATCAATTAAAGTGTGTTGTGCTTGCAGGCAGGCCGTACCATCTGGACCCTGAAATCAATCATGGAATCCCGGAGCTGATTGCCGGCTATCAGATAGCCGTGCTGACAGAAGATTCCGTGGCGCACCTGGGAGACCTCCAGACGCCGATCCGCGTGATCAACCAGTGGACATACCATTCCAGATTATACCGTGCCGCAGATTTTGTCCGCAGACAAAAGGATGTGGAGCTGATCCAGCTGAATTCTTTCGGCTGCGGTTTGGATGCGGTAACGACCGATCAGGTTGATGAAATCCTGACCTCTGCCGGTAAGATCTATACTTGTCTGAAAATCGATGAGGGAACGAATCTGGGTGCAGTTCGCATACGGATCCGCTCTCTGCAGGCGGCTATGCGGGATCGAGACAAAAATCAGCATCAAACCAGGCCGTCCGCCGGCTATGCGACGCCCAAGGTGCTCTTTACAAAAGAAATGAAAAAAACGCACACGATCCTTGCACCGCAGATGTCTCCGATCCATTTTGAAATTATTGCGGAGGCCTTTCAAGCAAACGGCTACCGATTTGAAATTCTGCCGTCCAACGACAGACAGGCGGTAGAGGAGGGGCTGAAATATGTCAACAATGATGCATGTTATCCCTCTATCCTGGTTGTGGGGCAATTTGTTGAAGCATTAAAGTCCGGAAAATATGACCTGAACCGCACTGCGCTTCTGATTACGCAGACAGGAGGCGGCTGCCGTGCCACCAATTATATCGCATTTATACGAAAAGCACTCCGGGATATGAATCTTGCGCATATCCCCGTAATCTCTTTAAGTGCGCAGGGCCTGGAATCCAACCCGGGTTTTGCCATCACGCTGCCGCTGATCACCAGCAGCATGATGGCTGTGTGCTATGGAGACCTGCTCATGCGTGTGCTTTACAGAACGCGTCCCTATGAAAAAGAACCCGGCTCGGCCAATGCGCTGTACCGCAAATGGAATGAGGTCTGTAAAAAGGCGGTCCGCAGAGCCAGCGTAAGTGAATACCGGCAGAACATCAAAAAGATCGTGAACGAATTTGATACGCTGCCGCTGCTGGATATCAAAAAACCGCGCGTCGGACTGGTGGGGGAAATTTTAGTAAAATTCCCACAGCCAATAATTTTGTGGTAGACTTAATAGAGTCGGAAGGCGCCGAAGCTGTTATGCCGGATCTGCTGGATTTTCTGCTGTACTGTGCGTACAACAGCATTAACGGCAGAAAGGATCTCGATAAATCCTTGAAGACCGCTACACTTTCAAAAGCGGCAATCTCTGCAATGGAACTGTTTCGGAGGCCGATGAAGAAATGCCTGCGCCGGAGCCGGCGTTTTTCCCCGCCGGGAGATATTTATGAAATGGCTATGGCAAAACAGATATTGGCGCTGGGCAGCTGTACGGGAGAAGGCTGGTTTTTGACGGCAGAAATGCTGGAACTGATCCATTCCGGAACCCCGAACATTGTTTGCATGCAGCCCTTTGCTTGTCTCCCGAATCATGTTACCGGAAAGGGTATGATTAAGGAGCTGCGGCGTCAGTATCCGGCATCGAATATTGTTGCGGTGGATTATGATCCGGGCGCCAGCGAGGTCAACCAGCTGAACCGTATTCGGCTGATGCTGTCCGCTGCGTTCAGAAATATGGATAAGGGGCCGGAAAAGTCATGAATAACGGGAAAAATGAAAAACCATTGCTGGTAGACACTACGCAGCAAAAGGAAGATCCCTTTGTACCGATAAAAAACAATTTGCAGCAAAGACAGAAAAGACGCAGAAAAATCTGCCTGATTTCGATCCTGCTTTTATTGCTGGCGGAAGCCGGTGTTTTAGCAGTGATGTTCGTTTGTACACACAATATAAACAAGGGGGCGGACGGGAACCTGCTCCTCATGTCTCCGGTTTCCTATGAGACCATTGTGGATTCTTACTGGGATATCAAAAATATGAACGGCGCCGCGGGTTCCGCTTCACCATCTGGTCCGACTCCGGGCGAAAGTACGCCTGTTCCGAATATACCTGCGGAGGATCAATACAAATATTATCAATTTACGCTGGGACAAGACGGGTTTGTCAGTTCCTCGATGCTTGCGGAGGACGGTGCGATTACAGCCGGCATTAAATCTGACAGTACGCTGAACTCTGTTGTGATCCCGGACCCTGTTCAAATGAACCGGGTGCCCGGAGAATTGAAATATGGATTCTTATATATCCAAAATTCTTATGTTTCCGGAAATCTTGATTTGGCAGATATTTTATCGGAGCCGTTTAAAGTCAAGATCAGCCGGGACGGTTTGCCGCGGGTATTGGTCTATCATACGCATACCTCAGAATGCTACAGCTTAACGGAAGCAGATCGGAATGATATGAACGTAACCTCTTCACCGGACACAAACCGGAACGTCGTATATACCGGAAATATTTTTACAAATATCATGCAAAATCAATTCGGAATTCCTACGATTCATGATATCACGGTTCATGATACGGGCTATGGAGATCCTTACGAAAAAAGTGCTGTCACTGCAAAGCAGGTAATTGCCCAGAATCCGACGATCCAGCTGGCAGTGGACCTGCACAGAGACAGCGCGGGACTTTCAAAACCGCCGAAGCTGTCGCCGACCGTCACAAAAGACGGTGTCGATTATGCACAGATTATGCTGGTGGTTGGCTGTAATCAGGAGAGCGACCCGAATCCGAATTGGCGGGAGAATTTTAAATTAGCGCTGCTGGTGCTTGAAAAGTTGGAGGAACGCGTTCCCGGGATCACCAAGCGGGGCGGTATTTCGCTGCGCCGTTCACCCTATAATCAGCATGTTGCGGAAAATGCTCTGCTGGCAGAAATCGGGTTTGATGGGAATCTGACCTCAGAGGCCGCTGCTTCCGCTGAACTGCTTGCAGAGATTATCGGAGAAATTTATTCGGCGTGAAAGGAAATATACCTATGGATCAGCGCAATATCAGGAACTTTTGCATTATCGCTCATATAGACCACGGCAAATCTACGCTCGCGGATCGGATCTTAGAAAAAACCGGCGTACTGGATCAGCGGGAGATGGAAGAACAGGTACTGGATAACATGGACCTGGAGCGTGAGCGCGGCATCACGATTAAAGCGCAGTCCGTACGATTGAATTACACGGCAACGGACGGACAGGAATATATTTACAATTTGATTGATACGCCCGGACATGTTGATTTTAACTATGAGGTGTCCAGGACTCTGGCCGCATGCGAGGGCGCCGTGCTGGTGGTGGATGCGGCGCAGGGAATTGAGGCGCAGACACTGGCCAATGTTTATCAGGCCATTGATCATAATTTAGAAGTGATTCCGGTAATCAATAAAATTGATCTGCCGGCAGCGCAGCCGGAGGTGGTGATCCGGGAGATTGAGGATGTCATCGGTATTCCGGCAGAGGATGCACCTTTGATTTCCTCAAAAGTAGGGATTTGCATTGAAGCGGTGCTGGAGGCTGTCGCACAGCGGATTCCCGCGCCGGCGGGAGATGTGCGGGCGCCTTTAAGGGCACTGATCTTTGATTCCTTTTATGATTCCTATAAAGGAGTAATCGTATATGTCAGGATTTTTGACGGATCGGTAAAAAGAGGAGATACCATCCGGATGATGTCAAGCGGCAATGAATATATTGTAACAGAACTCGGGTGGTTTAAGCCCGGCCGTCTGCAGCCTGCAGAAACGCTGACTGCGGGAGAAGTCGGATATCTTGCGGCCAGTATTAAAAATATTACGGATGCCACGGTAGGAGATACCGTTACACTGGCAGACCGGCCGGCACAGCAACCTATGCCGGGATATCAGCGGGTGCAGCCCATGGTATTCTGCGGCGTGTATCCCATGGACGGCGGCGACTATGAGGATCTGCGGGATGCGCTGTATAAGTTGCAGCTAAATGATGCGTCTTTAATTTTTGAACCTGAAACCTCTCAGGCATTGGGCTTTGGATTCCGCTGCGGCTTTTTAGGACTGCTGCATTTGGAGATCGTTCAGGAACGGCTG
>USLW01000215.1 GCA_900555605.1 uncultured Clostridium sp.
CTGATCGACGAAAGCCGTACTTTTACATTTTACAATCAAACCCCGGACTGCCGCTACATTGATATGATGATCCGGTTCACCGCGGCATATGAGGACGTGGTTTTCGGGCAGACAAAAGAGGCCGGGCCGCTGGGGGTACGGATGAACGACATTCTGCGAGCTGACCGCGGAGGCCATTTTACCAACTCCTACGGGGCGCTGAATGAATCCGAATGCTGGGGCCGCAGCGCAGTATGGTGTGATTACCGCGGCATTCTGGACGGCAGAACGTGCGGGGTCGCTGTTTTTGATCATCAATCGAACGAACGGCATCCGACTGCTTGGCATATCCGCAACTATGGTCTCTTTGCCCCCAATAATCTGTATTTTAAGGGCGGCTTTACAATTGTAAGGGGCGAAACCGTTACATACCGCTACCGCCTTTGCTTTTATGAGGGGGATCGGACCGACATTGGCAGCCGGTATCTGATTTATGCGAACTATGCGAATCTTTAAAAGTACGGTTCCGTATTCCGGTACTTCCCTGGGGTAGTACCGGTTACTTTTTTAAAAACCCGATGAAAATGCTCGATATTGCAGTAACCGACATGCATACTGATCTCTTTTGCGGTATAATTCGTGGTATTGAGCAGGTTACAGGCCTGCTTGATCCGGATGTCCTGGAGAATGTCGGAGAATGTACGTTTTGTCGCCTCCTTCACAATGCTGCTGAGATAAGGCGCGGTATAGTTAAAATGTGCGGCTACCTCCGGCAGGGTTGCGGTCCGGTAATGCTCCTGCAGATACCGCAGGATTTGCGATACGACCATCAACCGCGTATTCACGGTATTGGAAATCTCCGTTTTGTCTGCGTGATGCCGCAGCAGATAGCCAAACGCAGACAGCAGAAGCTGTTTTTTCAGTGTCTTTGTGTAAGTATCATGATCAAACTGCTCCCGGATCAGAAGCTCCAGCTGTCCGTGCAGAAGGGCGTCGCCTTTTGTATGAAACAGGATATACGCATTGGCATAGTTCATATATAAGGTTCTGATAAAAAAATCCGACAGCACGTTTTCTTCCGCCAGAAATTCTGCAAAGGTCACATTAAAGGTAGAGGTCCTGATTACGATATTGATTAAAATGCTGTTGTCATCCGCCACATCCACATAATGATGATGGTGAGGCGAAATGATACAGATATCCCCTTCCTGCATATGGAGACACACATCATCAAACTCGTTCAGACAGGAACCGCACAGTACGTACATCATTTCAAAAAAAGAATGCTCATGCCGAAGCGCGGGACTGTACCGCGTATGGACCAGCACATCAACATCATCTCCGTTGCTTTTAAAAATTTCCGGCTGCTCAAAGATATATTCCATCGTGTGCGTATCCGTGTATTCCGGAATCCACCCTCCGATCTGGCACAAATATCCTTCCGGAAAAGAATTGATATATGCCTGCAGCAGCTCCGGGTCCTGTCTGACCTGCCGGTATTCTTTATAAAAAAGCTCCTTCGGCTGCAGCGGCAATAATTTTTCTCGGATATCCTGCAATTCTTTCATATATCCTCCCTCCTCTGCTGATCAAGATCACTTTTGTTATTTTATATTTTTCGCAATGCGCCGGACAAAACAGGAGCACTGCCGGAAACCAACTGCAGCTATTATAGCAAGATCCGCTTTGCCGCACAAGCAGTATTTGTTTAAAAATATTAATATAAATCATTTATATAGATAAAATTTAATATAGGCCAATCCGGTATGATAAACAGTCGGAAATCGGGAATTCTGTTGCGCAGGCCGCCGCGGATTTCCGTCTTTCCGGGAATCTTAATAAAGATCAATGTTCTCTCGGTTTTTCGGCAAGCCCCAAAAACGATCCGATGTGTTAATATAACCACGCAATACGATTATTCAAAAAGCATTCGGATTGGAGGGAACATATTTTATGGAATATGGGACAGAAGGTTTTTATAGTGTAAAGGCATTCGGCGCATACGGTGACGGCAGAACAGACGATACGGCTGCAATTCAGGCTTGCTTAGATGAAACACAGCGGCAAGGCGGTACGGCTTATTTTCCGCCGGCAACCTATTTAATTGAAGGTACGCTCTATTTCGGCGACCGGGCAGGAGCCTGCGGCAACGCTTTCTCCGTGCAGGGCATGGGGCAGGGCAACAGCCGTTCAATTCTGAAAAAAAGGAATGCGGGTAATATCGCGGAAATCAACACCACAGGCAAGGTTTCTGTTTCGCAGTTAGGCTTCTCCCACGAAGGTCCGTCCGGCAGCAATCTGCTGATGAACGTGGGCTTTGGCCACGGCATCTATGATTGCCAGTTCTCCCATGTCACCGGCAATAAAGACGATATGCTGCAGTTCAACGGCTCGTATATTGATCTTGTAAATTCGTCCTTCGGCAATGCCGAGCCTGACAGCTATGCAATCCGCTGCACGACGATGCCGGGCAAAATCAATATCAACAGCAATATTTTCGACTGCCGCATCCACGGTACGGGAAAGGGCCTGATCGTTGACTCGTCAAAGGGCAACCGGCCGGAGGGACTGAAGGTCAGCAGAAATATGTTCTTGAATGTAGGAAAAGAGCAGATCACAGTGAAAACCATCCTGCATCTGGATATTTCCAACAATATGCTGGACCAGTGCAGCGGCGCCTCCATTCTCTTGGATCCAGAAGATCAGGCACTTTGCGGCGTATATATATTAGGTAACTATATTTCCCCCGCTCAGGACCGTGATCAGGGGATTGCTATAAAGATTGTGGATAACGGCCTGCTGACGCTGACGACGAATATTGCCAACAATATGATCGCGTATTCCGGCTACGGTCTGATTGCCGGCAGCAATGCGGTACATTTGAACGTTTCCAATAATGCGTTCAACGATATTACCCATGATGCCGTGGTTATGCATAACTGCCGCGGCGCCGTACTAACTTCCAACACCTTCTGGATGTGTGCGGAGCATGATATTGTTTCCGATTATACGGATTCCAGAACAGCGGAAGCGCCGGTGATTGCCAATAAACAAACAGGCCGTATGTAAAATGCTGCCGCTGCTGCGCGGCAGGCCTCATGCTGTCAACGTATAAAAAACGCGGTATTTTCACATAAAAATGCCGCGTTTTTTTGTCTGCCGCACCGCGGCTGCCTTTTCCGCACGCACAGAAAAGCCTTTTTACTGATCGTCGAAATGCACCTGAATATCTCCGTTTGAGGTCTTAATCTCCAGTAATTTTTCGCCTGTCCGTTTCTCCTCCATCAGATTGTTCCGGCCGTTTGAGGTTGCACTGATAATCCGATAATCATCAAAGCTGCCGTTAACCTCTCCCGTAATGTCATCATTTGAGGTTTTGAGGTAGATATGATCGGAGACGACCCCGAAAAATTCAATTTCATCATTGGAGGTTATGCAGCGCACCTGTTCGGGTGCTGCCACGTTCCGCAGCACGATTTCATCATTGCTGGTATGAAATATCGCGCCGCGCTCTGCCGTAATCCGTTCCGCCGTAATATCGCCATTTGATGACTGCATCTCAATATCCGCCGCCTGAATTCCGTTCAGCCGGATGGAAGCGTTGGAGGTTTCCCCGTATAAGCCTGCCGCTGCCTGAATATCAGACAATTCGATTTTTCCGTTTGACGTATTGATGCGGACCTCATCGGAAAAGGTAATCCCGTTGATTCTGACGGCCGCATTGCTGCCCTTGAGCTTAAGCGCGCCCTTGTACTGCGCCGGAAGCTCTATGGTTACAGAGGTGTCCTGAAAGTTGACAAAGAAGAAATATTCATACCACCGTCTCGCATTGCTGTAGCGGATATCGAGTGTACCGTTGTTCTCTTGGATGGCATAATGCTCTTTTTCTTCTTCATAATATATGATTCTAATCTTCTCGTCTTCAGATGGCCTGACACGGATGCCGCGGTTCGGGACCTGCAGCGTAAATGCCGTGATCCCGCTGCCATCTGTTTCATAAATCTTTTTTTCATAGTCCGGCGATGTCCCCATCGCAGAAAAATCAAACCCAGAGGCAGCAAAGGTAATGCCGCACAGCAGTATGCCTACCGCAAGGAGTATGCCTGCTGCGATGCATGATATTTTTACGCCCTTTTTCATTTCTATTCTCATCCTTTCCAAAATTTTGCACCGAAATCCCGTTCTTTACGCTCCCCTGCATGCTTTCTCTTGCGCAAAGAAAGAACGCACTGCATGACAGGTTTATTTTATGTTATGCCGCCCTTTTGACGAATAAAGATTTTATTTGCCGGAAGATCCACACGCTTGCCCGCACCAGCATTTTACAGCCTGCAATTGTCAGGTGATATGTAAAGATCGCAAGTCCGGCACAGATAAAAGCGATTCCCAGGGCACTCAGCGCAGGCAGCGGCTTCGCTGCAATCAGCATAAAAAAGCTGAATAGTCCGGCCAGCATCCCTGCGCCGAAGGACAGCACCAGCGCAAACAGCACAACTGCCAGCGACCAAATTACGATATAAACCGCCAGTAAAACTGCACCGAAGGCAATCAGCAGCGGAAACCACAACGGGAATCCGAGAATCAGCAGAACAACTGTCAGTGCTTTTCGGTCACTGCCGTTTCTCTGCGGAGGCAGCACGCCCGTCCCGTCCGGCGGCGGAGACGGCATC
>USLW01000216.1 GCA_900555605.1 uncultured Clostridium sp.
GGCAACCACCAGATCCGCTACCAAACAATCGCCGGGGGCGCCGCCTTTTCCGCTTGCAGTGCAAATGTATTCAACAGGAAGTCCCTCTATCGGAATATTGGTAGATAAATGCAGAGGGCCTTTTTCACTGTTTTCAATAGCGGTAATAACAAATACATATTCACCCGCCGGCTGTCCGTCTTCTCCGAAGCTTACACGCACAGATTTCATCACGGTATCTTTTGTGAAAGTCAATTCCGTTTCAGATACCGCAGTACCCTTTAAGGTGCTTTCAAGATTGCGGCTCCACGGATACAATGTACACTTGAACTTTGCAGAACCTTCTCCGCTTCCGGGTACATAAATTCCGAAATTGATCCCGTATACCGTACCGGTTGACTTAAAACGAAGTGCATAATAGCTTTCCGGCGTCATAATAAAGCCTACGCCGTCCCCTTGGTCTGTCAAAGAAATATTTTTTTCTGTAATCGCAATTTCATCAAAAAATTTTGTGGTGCCAGCCGGTGCATCTGTAACAATGAGGCTTCCGTTAAAACCGTTTCCGACCCGTTTGTCATCCGGATTGACCGTACCATTCGTCCGAATCACCACCGGCAGCGCAGGATCTTCATCCGCAACGCCTACCACAAAATGATTGCCGCCTTCATTCGGCTGCTTACTTTGTATATAACTGATCATAAATAAATAATGACCTTTTTCATAAACCTTTCCAAAATCAACAGAGATTGCCTGGTTGCTTTTATATGTTACATCTTTACTGAACAGCGGCTCGCCCTCCAGCGTTGTTTTTTCATTCCGGTTCCATGCGTACAGCGCATAGCTGATCACATAATCACTTTCTCCGCCGTGAGAAGCAAATTTGATTCCCGAAAAACTGTATATAGACTGAAACTCAATTGAGAAATACCCATCTGCGCTGTCCTTCTTTCCGCCCTGATCAATCCACCATCCGACGCCGCCGGTTGTCATTTTAGAAAAAGGCGCTTCAACCGGATCTGCCGCGGCGGCAGGAAGCACGCAGGTCAGCAATACCGATGAAGCCAAAAGTGTGGCTGCTAAAAGAAACATGAACCATTTTTTCACTGTAAATACCCCCTTAAGATACATATCATTTCCGCTATCTTGATACATCTGCATAAAAGCTACGGATTCTTTTATATCAGTTATTTTATATTATTAAAATAAAAAATGCAACATTTTATTTACGAATTATTTTCGGAACATTAAAATAACGGAGGATGCTGTTTAAATGCAGAAATCACACAGAGAATGCTTGACGAATATCCGTGATATTGTTAATATATGTTTGTCGAAAAGACAGCCATAGATAGCAAATCGTTACAAATCAATGGTGACCGGAACCTATCCGCTGCAGAGTACGTTCTTCCGTTTTTTACTTCGGCAGCCGGGTAGGTTTTGTAACAACATCGTATAGAAAGCAGAGGAAGCATATTTATATGGATTATCACACGAACCTAAACAGCCGCATACTCAGAGCAAATCTGTGCAGCGCCAATCGGATTGTAATCAAAATCGGAACCTCATCGTTGACATATGAAAACGGAAAAATCCATTTGCGCAGAATTGATACGCTTACGCGCGTGATTTCCGATTTGATGAACCAGGGAAAGGAAATCATTCTGGTGTCCTCCGGTGCCATTGGCGTAGGAGTGGATGCTTTAAATTTACATGCAAAGCCCACCACCGTTTCCGGCAGACAGGCCGTAGCGGCGGTAGGGCAATGCCATTTAATGCAGATTTATAGTAAAATGTTTGCAGATTACGGCTATGTGACTGCACAGATTCTCCTTACAAAGGATATCGTAGAAAGGGCAGAATCTAAACGCAACGCGGTTAATACCTTTTTTGAATTGTTCAAAATCAGAGCGATACCGGTGGTAAATGAAAACGATACCGTATCCGTGGATGAAATCAAATTTGGTGATAACGATAATTTATCGTATATTGTAGCAAAGCTGACGAATGCGGATCTGCTGATTATTTTAACCGATATTGACGGATACTACAATAAAAACCCAAATGAGGATCCAGAGGCGGAACTGTATCATAATATTGTAGATTTATCGGAAAAAATAGAGCAGGCCGCAGGCGGAGCCGGCAGTATGGGCACCGGCGGAATGCTCACAAAGGTACACGCCTCCAGGCTTGCGGCGGACTGCGGAATCAATGCGGTAATTGCCAACGGAGGCGATCCTGCCGTTATTTATTCGATTCTCGACGGCGAGGATGTGGGAACGCTGTTTGTAAAAAGAAGTTCTTCATTATAATTTATGTATATGATGCCGCTGCTGCGGATCGGGGAGGATGCAAGACATGTCAGAATTTTATGAATATTTAAAAGCATACGGAGAGAAGGCCGCCGAAGCTTCCAGTCGGCTGGGCGTCGCTTCGGCGGTAGAAAAAAACAATGCGCTGCTGACCGCGGCCGCACGTTTGACAGAACAGGAAGCGCTGCTGACAGAAGCAAATCAGATCGATCTTGAGGCCGCCAAGAAAAAGGGAATGTCCAAAGCTATGCTGGACAGACTGACCTTAACACACGGACGCATTTGCGATATGGCGGAAGGGCTCCGGCAGTTAGCCGCCCTCGATGATCCGATTGGTGAAATTATCAGCGGCTGGAGGCGGCCGAATGGTCTGGAAATTATAAAAAGAAGGGTTCCTTTGGGTGTGATCGGAATTATTTTTGAATCCAGACCCAATGTAACCGCGGATGCTGCCGGACTTTGTATCAAGTCGGGAAATGCCTGTATTCTCCGGGGCGGAAGTGAAGCAATCCATTCAAACCTTGCCATTTCTAAAATTTTTCAGGAGGCGTTGGAAGAAGTCGGCCTGCCCGCCGGCTGCGTACAGCTTTTAGACAATACCTCCAGAGCAGCTGCAAACGAAATGATGAAGCTGAACCGATATATTGACGTGCTGATTCCAAGAGGCGGCGCCGGCTTGATTCAATCCGTTATAGAAAATGCCACAGTTCCCGTGATACAGACCGGAACAGGGAACTGTCATATTTATGTGGATGAAAAAGCAGATCTGAATCAGGCCGCGGCGATTATTATGAATGCAAAGGTTCAGCGTCCCTCTGTCTGCAATGCCGTTGAAACGATCCTGATTCATGAGTCTGCGGCGAAAGCCTTTCTGCCCGTAATCGGCGTACAGCTTCAGGAAAAGGGCGTGGAGCTGCGGGGCTGTGAAAAAGCAAGGGCAATTCTGCCGGAAATCAAAGCAGCACAGGAATCAGATTGGGCGACAGAATATAACGACCTGATTTTAGCGATAAAAATAGTCTCTGGTATCGAAGAAGCCATCCGCCATATCGGACAATACGGCACAAAACATTCCGAGGCGATTATTACAGAGGATTATGCGCACGCAAGACGATTTCAGGATGCGGTAGATGCCGCCTGTGTATACGTCAATGCGTCAACGCGTTTTACGGATGGATTTGAGTTCGGATTCGGCGCAGAAATCGGAATCAGCAATCAGAAGCTGCATGCCAGAGGGCCCATGGGATTAAAAGAATTGACCACAGTCAAATATGTGATCTCCGGTTCCGGACAGATTCGCTGAGAAATGCAGTTTTTTTCAGTGATCAAAAGCCGATTGACAGTCGGGTTCTGTTATTATACAATAAGTGCCAATTCATTTTTATGAATGGCAGGTTCACGGAAAGAACGATACGGCAGTATGGAGGAACCGGATGATGAATCATATGAATTTTGAAAAGCCCTCAATGGACTATACTGATTTTTTATCAAGTATGTCCGCAGATGCCTGTGAGGCGGATGCCTTTGACACAAGTCTGTATGAACGGTATAACGTAAAGCGGGGGTTACGGAATGCAGACAGCACCGGAGTCTTGGTGGGATTGACCAGTATCGGGGAGGTACGCGGTTATATTATTGAAGAAAACGAGAAGGTTCCCATTGACGGACGTCTGCTGTACAGGGGAATTGACGTTTGGAAATTTGTCGAAGGCTGTCAGCGCGACGGCCGTTTCGGCTTTGAGGAATGTTCTTATTTGTTGCTGACCGGAAAGCTTCCCACAAAAGAGCAGCTTGCGATCTTTAATACTTATTTAGACGATCACCGCAGACTTCCGGACGGATTTGCGGAAGATATGATTATGAAGGCGCCGAGCAATAATATTATGAATAAACTGGCACGGTGCGTATTGGCCTCTTATTCCTATGATGACAATGCGGATGATATGTCCTTTCAGAATGTGCTCAGGCAGAGTCTGAACCTTATTGCCCAATTTCCAACAATGGTAGCGTATGCCTATCAGGCGAGAGCGCACTATTACGAAGGAAAAAGCATGTATATCCATAACCCGCAGAAGGGGTTGTCGACCTCGGAGAATCTGCTGCAGATGATCCGGCCTGACAGCAAATATACAAAGCTGGAAGCGGAAATATTGGATCTGAACCTGATTCTTCACGCAGAACACGGCGGCGGAAACAATTCCTCTTTTACCGTCCATGTGGTAACCTCCAGCGGAACCGATACGTATTCCGCAATTGCGGCAGCCCTGGGTTCTCTGAAAGGCCCGAAACACGGCGGTGCCAACATCAAAGTCGTAAAAATGTTTAACGATATGCGTAAAC
>USLW01000217.1 GCA_900555605.1 uncultured Clostridium sp.
GGATATTTCGACAGCCATGCGCATGGCGAATTAATGAGCCGCTATACCAATGATATCGAAAGTGTTATTATGGCATTGGAGCAGAGCTTGTCACAAACCGTGTCATCCCTGATTACCGTAGTGGCGACCTTCGTGCTGATGGTGGTGTACAGTCCGATCCTTACCGTATTTGTATTGCTTATGCTGCTGGTTATGATGAAAGTGATCAAAGCCGTGGGAAGCAGGAGCGCTGGCTATTTCCGGGCGCAGCAGAAAGCCTTGGGCCATCTGGACGGTTATATTGAAGAAATTATGGAAGGCCAAAAGGTGGTGAAGGTATTCAACCATGAGACGGCAGTCTGTGAAGATTTTTACAAGAAAAACAACGCACTGAAGGAAGCCGCTGTCAATGCCCAGACCTTTGCAGGTATTTTAATGCCGATTATGGGAAATCTTTCTTATGTCCATTATGCCGTCACTGCAACCTTTGGCGCCATTATGATTGTGAATCCGTGGAATTGGGGCATCTTTGCCGGCATGACCATCGGCACCCTGGCTTCTTATCTGCAGTTTACCAGGAATTTTTCACAGCCGATTACGCAGATATCCAATCAGAGCAATATGCTGCTGGCTGCTCTGGCAGGCGCGGAGCGGATTTTTGATGTTCTGGATCAGGAAGCAGAACAGGATACGGGAAAGACCACGCTGGTGCTGGCGGAAAGCAAGCCGGACGGGACGCTGCAGGAGATACCCGGAGATCCTTTCTCGTGCTTCTCTGCGGTTTGGCAGGGAAAGACCGATTCTGTTCTGGCATGGAAAACGCCCTGCGCGGCGGAGCCTTCTGTCCGAGAGGGGGCGGCATCTTCCGGTTACCGGCTGACCGCGCTGCACGGAGATGTACGTTTTCATGATGTAGTATTTTCTTATATTCCGGGCCGCGTGGTTCTGAACCGTATTTCTCTTTATGCGAAGCCGAATCAAAAGATCGCCTTTGTCGGCTCCACAGGGGCCGGGAAAACTACGATTACCAATCTAATCAACCGCTTTTATGAGATTCAGGAGGGAAGGATTACCTATGACGGCATTGATATCCGCGATATCCGGAAAGCGGATCTGCGCAGGACGATGGGCATTGTCCTGCAGGATGTACATCTCTTTAAAGGAACGATTAAGGAAAACATCCGTTACGGAAAGCTGGATGCCACGGAGGAGGAGATTATCCGGGCCGCAAAGATTGCCAACGCGCATTCCTTTATTAAACGGCTGCCCGACGGATATGATACCATGCTTGCTGCGGACGGCATCAATCTGTCTCAAGGGCAGCGGCAGCTGCTTTCCATTGCACGGGCAGCAGTGGCGGACCCGCCGGTGATTATTTTGGATGAGGCCACCAGCTCCATTGATACGCGAACGGAACGTCTGATTGAAAAGGGAATGGACAGCTTGATGCAGGGACGCACGACTTTTGTAATTGCGCATCGGCTTTCTACGGTTCGCAATTCCAATGCCATTATGGTTTTAGAACACGGAGAAATTATCGAGCGCGGCGACCATGACGACCTGCTTTCGCAGAAGGGGCGATACTACCGTTTGTATACAGGCAGCGCTGAACTGAGCTGAGCCGTGATCTGTCAAATCAGCTGCATCGAGGGGCTGCAAAGAAACGATTTCACAAAAAGCATTTTCGGGCTATTTGATAGAAAAAACCCCGTCAAAAGCAGCTTTTACCTGCTTTTGACGGGGTTTTATGGTGTATTTTTGATTGCAGAGCGTTTTCTGCAGCCCCTTGCATCATAGCAGTTCTTTTGTTTTTCGCGCAAGGTACAGAGGAAGATTTGTGATATACCTATCCTTCCGGTAACCGAGCTTCCCCTTTTTTTGTTGAATCACGCTTTCTCTTTCCCTGCTTTTTACAGGCCTTTTCTGCACACGAAGATACAGAGTTACATAATATATACTGGATATCTTTTTGGAGTTGGTTTTCGTATGAAATACAAGTTTGCGCTGGCCGGCGGGGATCTGAGAAACGTCAAGCTGGCGGCGCTTTTTGAAGAAGACGGACACGATGTTTATACGTATGCCCTTGACAGCAGCAGCGGGCGTTTTTACCATAGATGCAACAGTATGAGTGAAGCGTTCGGCAGAGGACATGTGATTGTGGGGCCGATGCCGTTTACCATTGATGGGACTATTCTGAATGCGCCGCTGCATTCGGCTGATATCGAACTCGACGATCTGCTGCTGTCAGTACCCGAAGGCAGGCTGCTGATCGCGGGGCGCATTCCGTCTGCGTTTAAAGAAAAGGCACAGAAAAAAGGAATTGTAACAGTGGATCTTCTGGAACGGGAGGATATGGCAATGCTCAACACAATCCCCACTGCAGAAGGTGCGGTACAGATTGCAATGGAGGAGCTGCCCGTAACGATTCACGGCCTCCGTGTAATGGTGCTGGGACTCGGAAAAGTAGGCGGTACATTGGCAGATATGCTGAAAGCGCTGGGCGCCGATGTAACGGTGGCAATCCGAAAAAGCAGGGATGCCGCAAAGGCAATGGTAAAGGGCCTGAAGCATTGCGGGTTTGAGGATCTGACGGAAGCCGTGACCGAAAGCGAATTGATCTACAATACAGTGCCTGCAAAAGTAATTGGTCCGGAGATTCTGGATCAGGTCGGTAAAAAGACACTGATCATTGATCTGGCATCGGCGCCGGGAGGTGTTGATTTCGAATATGCGGCGAAAAAGGAAGTCAAGGCAATTCAGGCGTTATCTTTGCCGGGAAAAGTCGCTCCCGTCAGCGCGGCGCAGAATATGGCCCGCGTGATCTACAATATCATTCATGAGTCAGGATTCGGGGGGATGGAAAATGCTTAAGGATGTGCGGATCGGGTTTGCTGTAACGGGGTCTTTCTGTACGCATAAAGCGATGCTTGAGACACTGGAAATGCTTGTGGCAAAGGACGCGGACGTGTATCCGATTCTGTCGGACGCCAGCTCCGGTATGACGACGCGTTTTATGGAAAAAGAGGTTTTGATCGGCAGAATGACGGAAATTACGGGTCATACTCCGATTGTTACGATCCAGGATGCGGAGCCCATCGGCCCCAAAAGACTGCTGGATATCATGGTGGTGCTGCCCTGTACCGGAAACACGCTTGCAAAGCTGGCAAACTCTATTACAGATACGCCGGTACTAATGGCTTGCAAGTCTCATCTGCGGAATAACCGGCCAGTGGTGCTGGCGGTTTCCACAAACGACGGACTTGCGGGGAACGCAAAGAATATCGGTTTGCTTCTTTCTATGAAAAATTACTATTTTGTGCCCTTCGGCCAGGACGACCCGCTGAAGAAGCCGTTTTCTCTGCTGGCAGACTTTACTTTGCTGGGGGACACGATTGAAAAGGCACTGGCCGGCCAGCAGATACAGCCGCTTCTGCTCCGCTGAAAATCAGCCTGCTGAGATGGATACGGCCGCAGCGGTCCGAAAGCCTGCGTTCATCGAAAATTCATAAATTTATATGCATTTGTTCAGATCTGCGGATTATGCTATCCCCATTGGAAACAGTCGCATCCGGTTCCGGCTCCTTCCTATAATTAACTTGTGAATCTCTCCCCCAAAACAATTCACAACGGAAGCGGATGCGACTTTTCCAATTTTTTTATTTCAGAAGGGCCCGGAATTTCAGGCCCTGATTTCATTCTTGCATTTTCCGGCATCATATAATAAACTGTATTCGTGTGGAATTATGCCGCAGGTGAAAGCAGCCCCGAAGGCGTTTTTTTATGTGCCTTCCATGGCTTACAGGGGGGCTGCGGCCTCGCGCTTTCAATAAAATCAAAGGGTGGAGCACAGCGGATGTTTGAATTTTTACGCGGGACACTGTACGGAAAAGGAATGGACTATTGTGTGGTGGAAGTAAGCGGAGTCGGCTTTCGCATAAACACCTCCGCCGGTACGCTGTCGCAGCTCGGACAGGCAGGCGACCAAGTTTTGATTTACACCTATTTACATGTCAAGGAGGACGAGCTGACGCTGTTCGGCTTTACCTCCCGTGAGGAGCTTTCCGTTTTTCTTATGCTGATCTCCGTAAGCGGGGTTGGCCCAAAGGTTGCGCTGGCGGTGCTTTCTGCAATGTCTGCGTCCGCGTTCAGCCTGGCAGTGGCAGAGGGGGACCATAAAGCGATCTGCAAGAGCAAGGGGGTCGGCCCGAAATTGGCGCAGCGGATCGTGCTGGAGCTGAAAGACAAAGTTACAAAGGAATTAAAGGCAGGCGGCGGCTTTGGTCCGTCAGAGGAACCGGAACCGGAGCTGACGGGGTATGTGGACAGCGATGCGGTTTCAGCGCTTATGGTCTTGGGATACAGCGCAAAGGACGCGGCAAAAGCGGTAAAAGCTGTTTACCGCGACGGCATGCCCCTTGAGGAAACCGTAAAATCGGCACTGCGCCGAGGCTGCTGAACGCGGCGTTCATGATACTGTTTTGGACTGTGCCGCCCAAAATACAAAAGCCGGATTCGGCGCAGAAATCAGAAGCCAGTTGGGAGAAATGAATCATATGTCAGACAACCGTCATTTCCAAAAATATGAATCAGAGGAACCGTTTCCGCATGACCGCCTGGTAGCGGCGCAGGCCGGCGGCGATGATT
>USLW01000218.1 GCA_900555605.1 uncultured Clostridium sp.
TTGGGGCAGCGCCGGAGATCCGCTGTCTGTGTACAGCGACCTTTCCCGGTTTCACGATTATACGAAAATACAGGCTGCCTGCACGGAAGGCATACGGTTTGCATGGAAAGCAGGGTTCATTCCAAAAGAACGGGATATGAATTGGTATGCGCCTGCCCTGAAGCCGGACCAACCGGTGTCCGTGCAGGAGATTTCGGAACTTCTATCCCGCATGGAGAATCCGAAATTGCGGCATCCCCTTTTCTGCCTCCCCCTCAGCTATTATCAAGGGGATCCTTTCGATTACGGAGACGACGACGCTGTCAGAGAAACCTATCTGTTTCTGCAGCCGGAATTCGGCAGTGCAGCTGCAAACCTACTGCATGAACACTTAGACGCTGCGCAATTACTGGAAGAAATGTATCTGGATTTTGACGATTCCGGAACGCGGATGGCACTGTGGTTCCAGACGAATGGCCTCGGGCTGCTTTGTCTGCCGGCGGATTGGGACATCGGTCAGCCGTTTATTTTAGAGATTTCGCCTCATGATCCGACCTCCGCCGCACTGCGGACCGCCCTTTGTACGGCGCTGATCCCCTCTGAATCTCAAAATATGTTCCGGCAATGGGTCGCCGCACTGCCTGCGGAACAGGAAGCATATTGTGTTTCTGTATCAAACGTAACCGGGCTCTCAGCTGCGGCAGTCATACGCGACGAGAATGTATATGCGATTTATATGTCTTTATATGAAAGGGAGGAATCTGTATGAAGAAACGGTTCGGCAAACTGAAAAAATTCTGCTGCATGCTGATATCCGCCGGATGTATTCTTTTTCCACCGACCGTGTCAGCACAGGACAGGCCGGATGAATATGGTGACGGCACAGCCTTTACATGGGCTCAAATCCGAAACTATTTAGATGCGCCGTACAAGTATACGGAATGCATCTCCCTCAAAACCTCCGGCGGTACAAAGCATTTTTATTTTAACGTGGAATTATTTATGGATAAAGGCCTTTGCGCCTACGGAGATCCCGCGGCAGTCTCGCTGACCGGGGTCGTCAACGATTTCAAACCGACTGCGGACGGATATTACCGCGCGTCAGTCAGCGGTAAATCCGTCCGCGGTGAATATCGTTACAGCGGTCTTTCGTACAGCGGCTTTCCGATGAGCAACACAAGGTTTCCGCAGAGCACGGGAACTTCAAATTCCACAGACTTTACGCTGATTAAGTACAGTGATCTGAGCAATTCGTTAAAAGACCTGTACGGAATCCGCCATGCCAGCAATGATGCCTTTCTCTCCTTGCGTGATTGGATCGACAGTCCGGAGAGCCCCGTATGGGAATTCACAAACGGGACTGCGCCGGACCGCGTCTGGACACTCGGAGAAAAGCTGAAAAGTCTTGGCTTTTTTGAAAACGGAAAACCTACCGTTTCCATTTTTGAATATGGCGTGATCAATTATTGGGGAAACCGAGGCGGTTCGGTCCGTGTATTTTATCAGTCCAAATCGGATCCCGATCACATCCGGTATGCCACGTTTACCAGTCCCGCATCCTTACGGCTGAATAAAGTTCCGCCTGCATTGACTTGTATCGTCACGGCAGATGGACAGCGCGGCGGAACGGTGGTTCTCGGCAGCGACCAAGAGCGGACGCTGCAGGTACGGGTACGCGGCATCCTGACGGATCGCTACGGAAAACTGACGGATCTTGAAAAGGGCTTCCTATATACGAGAGACGACTTATCCTCCAGCCATTTATTTTTCCGGGGAGAAGCGGTCCCTGCTGATTCGATTTCCCGGCAGGAGGATGCACTCAGCTTTATCTCCGCTGAAATTCCGCTGACCATCAGTCGTCTGCATTACGCGCCGGGAAAGTACACGCTGCAAATCAACGGCGCAGCACAAGTATTTTTTGGGCAGACGGTCTCTTTTAAAGCACAGGACAGCATAACACTCGATCTGTATATCATGCCGGAGCCGGACCCTTCCGCTTCGGTATCACCCGAAGAATCGGCCGCAACGCCGGAGCCCGCGGCGCAAAGTCCTCTGCCGGTGTGTACCCCTGACATAAACCTAATCCGCCGCTGGTAAGCTGCACGCCGCTTTATTCTGTACGTGCCGCTTTAACCGCATCCACATAGATCTTTCCGACCTGATAAACAGAATCGTAGTCGCCGGTTTTCGCACCCTTTGTTAAATTCCCGCCGATTCCCACAGCAACGGCGCCTGCACGAATCCAGCTTTGAATATTATCCGGATTTACGCCGCCGGTAGGCATAATTTTAACATTTGGAAGCGGCCCCTTCACCGCTTTGATAAATGCCGGGCCAAACAAATCTCCAGGAAACAGCTTGACGATATCCACGCCGCACTCCAGGCATTCCACAATTTCTTTAATGGTCATTGCGCCTGCAAAGTATGGAATCTGATATCGGTTGCATAACGCGGCGGTTTCCCGATTCAGACATGGGCTGACCACAAACTGCGCACCGGCAAGAATTGCGGCTCTTGCAGTTTCCGGATCCAAAACAGTGCCTGCTCCGATCAGCAGCTTTTGATTCATTCTGGTAAGCGCCCGGATGACTTCCGATGCCCCCGGAACGGTAAACGTGATTTCCAGCGCGAGAATACCTGCTTTCGCACACTGCTCTGAGATTTTAAGCGCCTGTTCTTCTCCGTCCGCCCGAATCACGGCAACCACACCGCAATCCATTACCTGGTTTATGATCTTAATTTTATCCACTTCACATCTGCTCCGTTTCTCCGGCAATCTCTCGGCATAGGAACGCGCGGCCCGTTGCCGGACGGGACGGCTGCACAGCGATGAAAAGCACCGCAGTTTCAATCACCGGAAGGGATCATATCACACCCCTGTTTTCCTGTCAACAAAATCGATAGCATACGAAAGCATTTGATAGAAATCGATATTTTCTATTTTTCTACAAAATAAAAGAAAATATCTACTTCCACGGATTTTATCATCTAATTTCAGCAAATTTTTCATACAGCTCTATCAAATGACGCAACAAAACGAAAATATTTGTGTGTGCCTTTCATGGATGTTCTTTCAGCGCAGCGCTAAAGCAGACACACACGGCAATTGACATATCCCGTGCGGAATTGTTATACTAATATATTGTGTCGGACAGCAGACAGGCCGTCCTCCATGTCCGGATATTTCCGGGGAAATAAATTTCAGGAGTTGTGAGGGAGCGTCCTATGGGATTTGCAGAGCTGTTTATTCTGGCGGTCGGATTATCAATGGATGCATTTGCGGTGGCAGTATGCAAAGGCTTGTCCCTGCGGCGAGCAGGCTGGAAAGAAGCGGGGATCGTCGGGCTGTATTTCGGGATCTTCCAGGCAGGTATGCCCCTCATCGGATACTTTTTAGGGATACAATTTGAAGGCTTCATTAAAGAATACGATCATTGGATTTCCTTCATCCTGCTGAGTTTTATCGGAGTCAGTATGCTTTGGGAAGCGCTGCATAAGGAGAAGGCCTCCGGCACGCCGGATAAAACAGACAAAAAGAATACCGATTCCCTCGGATTCCGGGTTATGCTGCTGCTGGCGCTGGCAACCAGTATCGACGCATTGACGGTAGGGGTCACATTTGCTTTTTTACAGGTAAATATTATTTGGGCCGTTGCACTGATCGGCGTTACAACGCTGCTGCTGTCAATGGCAGGCGTAAAGATCGGCAATGTATTCGGTGCAAAATACAAAGCGCCTGCGGAAGCCGCGGGCGGTATCATTCTTATTTTGCTCGGAGTTAAGATTCTTTTGGAGCATTTAGAAATCATCCATTTTTAGTTTCGCGGCAGGAACGTTCTTCCCTGAAAGCAGCCGCGTATATGCATTTGGTGATGAATGGCATTCAGCACATGTTTTTTGTCCCCGCTCCAGAGCGGCGCGATCAGCTGCTGCTTTGGGCCATCTCCGGTCAGGCGATGTATCACCAGGGCGGGCGGCAGACATTCGATGCAGGCAAGTAAAGTGTCAATATACGCCTGTTCCGTCATCACATGCACCTTGCCCTGAAGATATTGCTTCTCCAGTTCCGTATTCTTCAGAACATGCAGCAGCTGCAGTTTTATGCCGTGTACAGGCAGGCGTCCTACATAACGGGCTGTCTCAAGCATATCGTTTTGATTCTCTCCGGGCAGACCTAAGATTACATGCACCACCACCGGAATTTCCCGAGCGGACAAGGCAGAAACGGCCTGTTCAAAGCAGGAAAGCGCATAACCGCGCCGGATCAGATCCGCGGTTCTCTGGTGCATGGTCTGGAGGCCAAGCTCTACCCACACCGTTTTTCTTCGGCTGAGCGCTGTCAGCAAATCAAGCACATCCGGCGGCAGGCAGTCCGGCCGTGTTGCAATCGACAGTCCGACAATCTCCGGCGGTTCCATTGCAGCGGAAAATAACGGCTTCAGATAGGAGACCGGTGCATAGGTGTTGGTAAACGACTGAAAATATGCGATATATCGGCAATCCTTTGCACCCGCGGTTTTGGACCGCACCCGCTCCTTCGCAGCCTTGAGCTGTTCTGCCACGGACCGTCCCGGCAGCAGCGGCTCTG
>USLW01000219.1 GCA_900555605.1 uncultured Clostridium sp.
CAGGCATTGCGGCGCTCCCATTTGTGTCAAAAGCTGTATCACCGGAGCACTGACAAAAAAGGACGGAATCATTCATATCGACAGCGAAAAATGCGTCGGCTGCTATACTTGTATTTTAGTCTGCCCGTACGGTGCGGTTATGCCTTCGGATCACGGCGCTGTACAAAAATGCGAGCTGTGTTATCAGCGTGATGACGGAATGCCCGCCTGTGTGAAGGGATGTCCAAACCGCGCCATCGTATTCGAGGAGCGTGAGGCATAAAGAAAAGCCGCCCTCACCCGCGCAAGGGCCAAAACGGCAGCGCAAAAAACAGATTTTACACAGGAACCTGCGAAAGGATATGGAGCAATATGAAACAAAAAAAATATGTAATCATCGGAAATTCAGCCGCTGCGGCCGGCTGTGTGGAGGGAATACGGAAATACGATAAAGACGGCACGATTACCATCATCTCCCGAGAGCCGTACCATATCTATTCCCGTCCTCTGATCTCATATCTGCTTTTAGGAAAAACAGATATGCAGCGGATGAAATACCGTCCCGACAGCTTCTATCAGGATATGAACTGCACGGCGCTCCTGGGCGTGACAGCAGAACGGATTGATGTAAAAAATAAAAAGGTACTCTGCGCAGATCAGCAGATTGCATATGATCAGCTGCTCATTGCCGCAGGCTCAAACCCGTTTGTACCTCCGATGGAGGGTCTTGACAGTGTGGAAAAGAAATTTACTTTTATGTCTCTCGATGATGCGCTGCAGCTGAAACAGGTATTGACGCCGGACAGCAGGGTGCTGATCGTCGGTGCCGGACTGATCGGGTTAAAATGTGCAGAGGGAATTGCGCATATGGTAAAGCAGATTGAGGTCACGGATTTAGCCGATCGTGTGCTGCCGAGCATTCTTGATCGGGAGGGGGCGGAAATCGTCCGGACACATTTAGAGGCAAACGGCATCCGGTTTCGGCTGGCAGACAGCATTTCCCGCTTTGCAGCAGGAACCGCATTTTTTACAAGCGGAGCGGAAACAGCATTTGACGTACTGGTATTAGCCGTAGGCGTGCGGCCCAATACATCCCTCGGCACGGCAGCAGGCTGTGCGGTTGACCGGGGAATTCTGGTGGATGCCCGCAGCAGAACGAATGTTCCGGATATATTCAGCGCAGGCGACTGCACGCAATACACGGATATCTCTTCTAATCAAAGTAAAATAATGGCACTGCTCCCCAACGCATATATGCAGGGCTTCTGCGCCGGAGTAAATATGGCCTGTCCGGATGCAGATGCCACGGAAGCAGCCTTTGATAACGCAATCCCGATGAATGCCATCGGCTTCTTCGGTTTGCATATTGTCACTGCCGGAAGCTGCCTCAGCCCAAACTCCGCAGGCGGAAACTCCCCTGCGCAGACAGGCGGCGGGGCCGATGAGTATGTATCTGTAAACGGTACCAACTATAAAAGGCTTACCTCCCGGAACGGCCTCTTAACAGGCTATATGCTCATCGGCGATATCGGCAGGGCAGGCATTTATACCAGCCTGATCCGCAGCCGGACTCCGCTTTCCGCAACGGATTACGACCTATTAAAAGAAAAACCGCAGCTGCTGGCTTTCTCACGCAGCTACAGAAAACAGGTGCTATCGTGAAGCATTCACGCAAGGAGGACGACTATGAATATCAATGCCGCAGAAATGGATTTTCAGGAGCTGAATAAAAACATACGGGAACAAATGGCACACGCGTCTGAAACGCCGGCGTGCCTGACCGTAACAAATTGCCTTGGGCAGCGTTTTATTGGTTGCGGACTCTCAGACGGGACGCTGATCATCGACGGCGTCCCGGGCAACGCCATGGGCGCCTACCTCAACGGAGCAAAAATCATCGTAAAGGGCAATGCACAGGACGCGGCCGGCGACACGATGAATGACGGCGTAATCTATATCCACGGATCCTCCGGAGATGCGACCGGCTATGCTATGCGCGGCGGTAAAATATTTGTAAAGGGAAACGCCGGTTACAGAGCCGGCATTCATATCAAGGCATACGAGGATAAATTTCCGGTTATCGTCATTGGCGGCTGTGCCGGCAGCTTTCTCGGAGAATACCAGGCAGGCGGTCTGATTCTTGTACTCGGTCTGAATCGGGACGAACAGACCCCCATTGTAGGGTATTTCTGCGGAACAGGTATGCATGGAGGAAAAATGGTACTGCGCTGCAGCCAGCCGCCGGCAGATCTTCCGCCGCAGGTGTCGGTGGAGCAGGCCTCTGCAGAGGATATCGCCCAAATCAGGCCTTATATAGAAGAGTACTGTAAAGCCTTCGCGTGCTGCGCCGCGGATGTTCTGGAGCATACCTTTTACGTATTGACACCCGATACCAGTAACCCGTATAAGCGTTTATACTGTCCCAACTCCTAACCGGCAGGCCCGCGCCGCCGGGAAGCCGTTCCAAGACAGATCAATCCGATCAGACACGGCTTGCCCCCGGGCAGGCTGCATGATATACTAATTTTTGTTGGGAGGGAATCTCATGGAATATACGATTCAGGAAGTCATTCAGTTCGTAGAAGAAAATGATGTAAAATTCGTGCGCCTTGGGTTCTGTGATATCAGCGGCACACAAAAAAACATTGCGATTATGGCTTCTGAGCTGGGCAGAGCATTTGAATCCGGTATTTTGTTTGACGCTGCGGCGATCTACGGAACCGCCTGTGCCAAGCAATCCGACCTTGTATTGTATCCGGATCCGGGTACCATGGCCATTTTACCCTGGCGGCCGGGGCAGGGCCGTGTTCTCCGTTTTTTCTGCGACATCAGGAATCCGGACGGAACGCCCTTCTGGGGAGACGGCAGAACACTGCTGCGCAATGCCGCGGAAACGCTCCAGCAAGAGGGATATCAATGCAAAATCGGTCCGGAATGCGAATTTTATCTGTTTGAGCTGGATGAAAAGGGCTATCCGACCCTTACCCCCCACGATAAAGCCGGATATCTTGAAATTGCGCCGCGGGACAGAGGCGAAAATGTCAGGCGTGAAATCTGTCTGACGCTGGAGGAAATGGGCATTCAGCCGGAAAGTTCCCATCATGAGCAGGGGCCCGGCCAAAATGAGATTGATTTTAAATACAGCGGCGCACTGCATGCCGCGGATAATCTGATCACCTTTAAAAATGCGGTAAAAACCATCTCCGCAAGAAATGGACTGCACGCTTCGTTTATGCCCAAGCCTCTGCGGGATAAAAGCGGCAGCGGGCTGCATATCAATCTTTCTATCTATAAAAACGGACTGAACCTTTTCAATCAGATGGATGCCGGCCTCTCCGGACATTTTATGGCGGGGATTTTAAATCGGCTGTATGAAATCACTGCGTTTTTGAATCCTTTGACGAATTCCTATGCCCGTTTCGGCAGCTATGAAGCCCCCGGCTATATTGCCTGGTCTCCCCATAACCGGTCTGTGGCCGTCCGCATACCTGCTGTGGAGGGCGAATATTCCCGCATGGAGCTGCGTTCGCCGGATCCTGCATGTAATCCGTATATTGCCTTTACACTCCTGATCCGTGCCGGACTGGAAGGAATTACAGAAAAAATGCGATTGGAGGATCCGGTCCAAATCGATACGTACAATCACGGAAGCCGGGAACTCCCTTCAAATGCGGGCGCCGAAATCGGGCTGCGCTGTCTGCCGTGCTCCCTTGCAGAAGCAATCCAAGCTGCTGACAGCAGCGCCTTTGTAAAAAGGATCCTTCCGGAACAGCTGCTTTCCCAGTATCTCATATTGCAGAAAGAACAACAAACCGCGTACAGCATGGCGCAGGACCCATATGAATTTGAATTGCGCCGGTATTTTGAAACCGTGTGAGATTCTGAGATTCACGCAGCTGAAGGCTTTTGAAAGGTGGTGGATTGTTTGAAATTGCTGCTGATATCCGGCTCTGAAAAGAGTGCGGAATCGCTGTCCGCTTTGCTGAAGGAAGTCCGTATTGCTTCCGTTCTTACCGTAAAAAGCGGCGGCGAGGCCAGACGGATTCTTCTGGACAACGATTTCGACATCATCCTCATCAATACCCCTCTCACAGACGAATTTGGAAATGAACTGGCCGCCGCGCTGACAGAAACGACCGCCTCCAGCGTCATTATGCTGGTACGGCATGATATCGCGGACGGGGTTGCACAGAAAATGGAGCGGTTCGGCGTACTGGTCATAGAAAAGCCGGTGGGAAAAATCATTCTGCATCAGACAATTCGTCTGGCAGCCGCGGCCCGCAACAGACTGCTCGGCATCAAGCAGGATAATATCAGGCTGCAGCAAAAAATTGAAGAAATCAGACTGGTGGACCGCGCCAAATGCGTCTTGATCCAATATCTGAACATGACGGAAGAACAGGCCCATAAATATATTGAAAAACAAGCAATGAATACAAGAATGACGCGTAAGGACATTGCCGTAAGTATTTTGAAGAGCTATGAGATATAGCCGGCTGTCCCGCGTGCAGTTATGATGGGAGGAATTTCATTATGAGCAAATATATTTTTGTTACCGGAGGCGTGGTCTCCGGGCTCG
>USLW01000220.1 GCA_900555605.1 uncultured Clostridium sp.
TGTACCGTGCGGATCAACGGCCGTCCTGTGACGATCCATTCTCCGGAAGATGCGAAACGTCTCGGGATTGGTATGGTGCATCAGCATTTTAAATTAGTGGACGTATTTTCTGCCGCGGATAACATCTGGATAGGCGCGGATCACGTGCATGGCGCGGAGAAGTTTATATTGCGCAAAAAGCGGTATGACAGAATAGCCGAAATCAGTGCAAGGTTTGGATTTGATTTTTCTCCTCGGAAGAAAGTCTATAACATGTCTGTCAGTGAAAAGCAGACATTGGAAATCATCCGGGTCCTGTATTACGGTGCCCGTATTATTATTCTCGATGAGCCGACGGCGGTGCTGACGGTTCAGGAAATTCAAAAGCTGTTTGACGTTCTGCGCAGAATGAAAGCAGAAGGCCATTCCATTGTAATAATTACGCATAAATTAAACGAGGTCATGGAAATCAGCGACCGTGTGTCTATTTTGCGTAAGGGCGAATATATCGGTACGGTAAATACCGCTGAAACTTCAGAGCAAGCGCTTACAGACATGATGGTAGGCAGGAAAGTCGATTTGAGTATTGAACGGCCCGAAACCTCTTTTGACCGGCCGCTGCTGGAAATCAGAGATCTGACGGTTCGGAACGATGAAGGCGCCATTGCCATAGATCATGTCAATTTTTATATCCGGGGCGGTGAAATTTTGGGAGTAGCCGGAATTGCCGGCTGCGGACAAAAGGAGCTGTGCGAGGCCATCGCCGGACTCAGGCGGGTCGAAAGCGGACAGATTATACATAAAGGCGAAAATATTGTTGGGATGTCTCCCAAGATGATTATAGAAAAAGGAATTTCAATGAGCTTTATTCCGGAGGACAGGCTTGGGATGGGACTTGCGCCGTCGCTGTCAATTACTGAGAATATGATGCTGAAAACCTATTCGGAAAACAGGTGGAATCCTTTTGTAGACCGGAAAAAGGCTGCAAGAAAAGCGGAAGAGATTATTCGAAAGCTGAATATCGCAACGCCGTCGGCAGATACGCCGGTACGAAAGCTTTCCGGGGGAAACGTGCAGAAAGTGCTTGTCGGAAGGGAGATTGATTCCGCCCCCAATGTGATTGTCACCGCGTATCCGGTAAGAGGCCTGGATATCAACTCCTCCTATGCGATATATGATATTTTAAATGAGCAAAAAAAGAATGGTGTGGGCATTTTATTTGTAGGGGAGGACCTTGATGTCATGATGGCGCTGTGCGATAAGATCATGGTACTTTGCCACGGCCGGCTGATGGGTGTGGTACATGCACATAAGGTATCGAAAGAAAATTTAGGCCTGATGATGACCGGCGCTTTGGATATATCAGAAATCAACGGCAAGACGGCCGGCATTCCAAGAGACTCCGGAATTGCGGCAGGGGAGGACGGCAACGTATGAAAAGTCGGACGTCCATAATCAGAGTCGTCAAGCGCGAGGCGCTGAAAACACCATATTTGATTTTATTGTATTTTGGGGCTGTTTTGTTATCTCTCGGAATCGGTGCGCTTTTACTGCTTTCCCTGGATGCCGCGCCTTTGGAATTTTATACGGATATGATTACGGTAGGTACCATCGGCAACAAATTTGCGTATAAATCCGTGGAAAATCTGATTAAACAGTTTGTGCCCCTGCTGATTACCTCGCTGGGCCTGTCGCTGGCCTTTAAAATGAAATTTTGGAATATCGGAGGCGAAGGACAGTTTATTGTAGGCGCAATTACCGCGGCAACGACTGCGATGCTTTTACCTGCCGATACCAATACCTTTCTGTTTTTGCTCTGTATGGCGCTCTGCGGAGGCTTGGCAGGCGGTTTGTACGGACTGATGACGGCTGCCCTAAAGGTCAAGTTTGGGACAAATGAAACCCTGATGACGCTGATGCTCAACTATATTGCGCTGTATTTGCTGAAATTCTTTGGAGAAACCAAAAGCGGCTGGAATATTTTTCTGCAAAAAGAGTCAGAACGTCCTGTATTTACAAAAATTCCGGAGGCCGCTTGGATGCCTGCCATCAAGATCGGTAAATTTTCTTTAAATATTTCGCTGCTTTTTGCCGTGCTGCTTGTGGCGCTGATTTATATTTATCTGAAGAGAACAAAGCACGGCTATGAAATCTCGGTGGTGGGGGATAGCCTGAGCACTGCGCGTTATGCGGGTATGAAGGTAAATAGAATCATCTGCAGAACCATGTTTTTTTCTGCGTTTTTGATCGGCCTTTCCGGCGCGCTCCATGTATCGAGCGCACAGGCGCTTTCCGTCACGATTACAAATAGTGTCGGCTGGACGGGAATCATTGTGGCATGGCTTGCAAAGCTGAATCCGTTAGGAGTTGTCGTGACTTCTGTCCTAATCAGCATCCTGCAGTTCGGCTGCCGCGTTGCGAGTACAAATTTTACTGCAGTAGACAGCCATTTTGCGGATTTAATCCAAGGTATTGTTTTATTTGTAATATTGGCGGCGGATTTTTTTATTCGTTTCAAGGTCGTCATAGACCGTCCGAAGCGTGCGCAGTAAAGAAAGGCCTGGGGATGTATGGATTCACTTGAAACTTTTACTTTGTTTTTGTTTAATATCATTGTTTACAATATTGCCTTGCTTTACGGAACCGTAGGTGAAATCCTTACGGAAAAGTCGGGCAGCCTGAACTTAGGAGTTGAGGGGACCATGGCCGTAGGCGCCATCGGCGGCTATTTGATCGGCTGCCAGGCGGACAATATGGCTGTTGCTATCCTCTGCGCGTTTCTTTTTGCTGCATTATGCGGTCTGCTGTTTGCGTTTTTGACTGTGACACTGCAGGCCAACCAAAATGTTACCGGTTTGACAATCACCACGTTTGGCTTAGGCTTGTATTATTTTGTTGGAAACGGTCTTGGGGAGAAATGGCCTGTATATAAGGAACATTCTGGGGTAGTGAGTGGCTTTCAGCCCATAGAGATACCGTTCCTCAGCAAAATTCCGGTGCTGGGAAAGGTGCTGTTTTCCCACAATATTTTTATCTATTTAGGTGTTGCGATTGCAGTCTTTATTTGGTGGTACCTGAAATATACAAAGCCCGGATTGAAACTCAGGTCTGTGGGGGAAAATCCCGCGGCGGCGGATGCGGTGGGTGTAAATGTAAATTTGTACAAATATCTTCATATTATGGCCGGTTCCGGGATTATGGGGATCGGCGGGCTGTATATGGGACTGAATCTGAGCGGAAACTTTGAAGGCAGCAACTGCTGGATCAATGGGTACGGGTGGATTGCCATTGCGCTGGTGATTTTTGTGAATTGGAACACGGCTGCCGCCATATTCGGAACCTTTGTGTTTGGATTTTTCAATACGCTTCAGGTATACAGCGATTCTCTGGCATCTGCCTTTCCGCATGCACTCAGTTGGCTGAATCAGGTGCCTGCGCAATTATATCAGGCGCTGCCGTTTATGATTACTGCCGCGGTTTTGGTGCTGACCTCTGTTATGCGCAAAAAAAACAGCCAGCAGCCTTCTGCTATGGGGATCAATTACTATAGAGAGGACCGCTGACCAGTGGTCTGCGGGGAAACGATACGGGTCGCTTGAACGAATTCCAAATGCCGCGGTAAGCGGCATTTTTTTGTTTATTGCTGCATTTCGTTCAGACGCTTGATCATATCCCGGTACCTGGCGGCTTCCTCATACCGCAGCTCGCCGGCCGCCTCCGCCATTTTTTGTGTGAGTGCTTCAATCAGCAGTGGAATCGGCATCTGTTGTTCTTCATCAGTTAAGACGATACCAAACTCAGCGGCTTTGCCGCCTCTTCGTTTCTCCTTTTTTTTGCCGGCCCTGCCGGCGCTTTGCTCAAAGCCTAATATTTTTGCCAGCTGATTCCTGCCGCCGGTCTCATCGGACTGCGTGGTAGACTCAATGACGTCACGGATACTTTTTACGATGGTTTTCGGCGTGATACCGTGAATTTCATTGTACTCCTGCTGAATCTGCCGGCGGCGGTTTGTTTCATTGATGGCGTATGCCATGGAGTTCGTGATATGGTCTGCGTACATAATGACTTTTCCCTTGGCGTTTCTGGCGGCTCTGCCGATAGTCTGCACCAGGGAGGTCTCACTGCGCAGAAACCCTTCTTTGTCTGCGTCAAGAATTGCGACTAAAGCCACCTCAGGCAGATCCAGTCCCTCCCGAAGCAGGTTGATTCCCACTAAAACGTCAAATTCACCGGCCCGCAGGTCCCGGAGAATTTCCGTACGCTCAATGGTCTTGATGTCCGAATGCAGATATCGGACCCGAATCCCCATGTCGGTAAAATAATCCGTCAGATTTTCAGCCATGCGTTTCGTCAGCGTGGTTACTAAAACGCGTTCTCCGCGTTTGCTGATTTCTCGTATTTCTTTAATCAAATCGTCAATCTGTCCCTCTACCGGCCGAACGGAAATTTCCGGATCGATCAAACCGGTGGGCCGAATGATCTGTTCCACAATATTTGTGGAGCGGCTGCGTTCATATTC
>USLW01000221.1 GCA_900555605.1 uncultured Clostridium sp.
CCACTACTATGACCTGTACTGCATCGCCCACTCTGAAAGCAAAGCGGCCGCCTATGAGGACCTGGATCTGCTGGGCCGGGTCGTGGAGTTTAAGATGAAGTTCTATCCCCGTAAGTGGGCGCAGTACGAACTGGCACGGCCGGGCACCATGAAGCTGTGTCCGCCGGAATACCGCTATGCTGCGTTGGAGGAGGACTACGCGGTCATGCAGGGCATGATGTTCGGCGAGTGCCCCTCTTTCGCTGACCTGATGGCATTCATCCGCGAGCTGGAAGCAGAGATCAACGCTCTATAAAGTTCCCCTATAACCAAAGCCCTGCACGGAGCCGGAATCGCCGGTGCCGTGCAGGGCTTTTTTATGTTCCTTTTCGATGTGGCTACTCTTTGGTGCAATTACAATAAAAAACTATACAAATGTGCGTGAGCTACGATATAATGTTGGTGAAAATCCCAATAACCACCAATGCACGCAGATAGGAGCGCGCCTATTATGAGATTTCCTTGGCAGAAACGGAAAGTCGAGCAACCAACCGATTTTCCCCTCAAACTGAATACCGATAACCTAAACTGGTGCCGGGATGCCCGTTTGCTGCTGATCGAGGGAAATGGCACTCTAAAATGGGAGTCGCGCGGAAGAAACGAGGACTGGAGTCAGCAATATGCGCTGACGTTGCGCGGAACACCCCTTATTGTCCACAATGCACCGGAATGCCCTACCTGCGCCGGGCTACTGGCGACTGGATATGGATTGGACAAAGCCGATGCACCGGAATTGCAGCAAATCAGCGATGTCATCAATGCACCATATGTGGATCTGGACACATCCATCGCTTCCATGGCCCCGTTGCTGGGGCTTCTGTCCTCCGATCTTTATGTAATTGCAGAAGGAGACAGCTTCCCTGCCGATGGAAATGGGAACTTTTTCTGGGATGTTCCCGACGCATTTTCCAATGTAGAGGCTACCGGACCAGCTTGGTACAATGACCCGGATTTTGAATTTACTTACAGCGAAGGCGCTCCTGTCTTTCTGTATCCTTCTCAGCCAAGAACTCGTTTGAATCAAGAGCGTGTGGATTATTACACGCAGCGCTTTGACACAACAGACACATTCCCTAGGGCGATTGCATTTTCCTGTGCTGAAGGCATTTCTGTTTTGTTGGACGGCCACCACAAGGCTTGTGCCGCCGCGCGACTTGGGCGGCAACTTCCCTGTATCACGATTTTTCCGTTTGGCGGCTACTTCTATGCACAGGCAAGGTCCAGCTCTACGCCTGTTCCGGACCGCGCGTATTTTGGTCCCTTTACCGTTTCCATATCTCAGTTACCCGCCAAGATACTCCCTGCAAAGCCTTGGCAGCAAACTATCGACACGCGCCCAGCCCCTTACTCGGGAAACCTAATCCGCGACTCAAAACTCCCCCAGGAATTCGTTGACGCAGGGCGCAATTATCCAACATGGTATGAGTTTGGCATTACGACCGTAGCGGACATTGGCAAGGTTACCGATGACGATTTATCTTTGTGGTTGGAAAACCCACTCAAGTACAGTCCTCAGCTTCGGGCCGCACTGATCTATCTTAGATGCCACTGCGATCCTCAACTGAAAGAGGTGGCTATGAAGTGTGCTGACTCGTCCGACCGCTGGAGCAAACTGCGTGAAGCGGCTTTTAACCATTTAGCTGCACTCAAAGGCGATCCAGAGGTGGAGCAATACTTTATCGGGTATTTTGTTGATGTTGAAACCGGTTATGAATCGGATGTGTTGACCGACATAGCAAATAGTTTTTGGTCTTGATATATGGGCTTGGGAGAGAAAACATGAGAATATGGCAATTACACTTTACAAGAAATAATCATCAGCAAACGGGCCAGAGATGTCATAAAGAAAACAGTTCGTCGTTGCAACTGCATTCCCATGCTATTCGCGGAAAGTATTCCTGTAGAGGAGCTAAATCAGAGCCAGTCATATCCACAGTTCGGACATAGGGACGAGTGAAAAAGTGCCAACAGCTGAACCAACATCCTATTGGAGAACAACAAATGACTGAAAACTATATTGTAAATCTTGTGGCGTGGATAATTCTATATGCCTCATTCTGGCTTACAAAGCACAGTCCAGTTAGCACTGCATTTCGGAGGCGTGAATGCCACACCGGGTTTCTTGCTAAATGGCTGGAGAAAACTATTTTTCCATTTCGATGGTATGGCTCGCGCCCAACTTATGAATACGCTATCGGCTTACTGCTACTGTGCTGCATACTATTCACGGTATCGTTGCACATTTCTGTTGCCCACTTTGATTTGCCGCAGATTTATTTTGACACGGTTTACGAACACTGCAGATTTACATTCATCAGCGGCATCTGTGCAGTGTGCGGCTATTACTGCCTCATCGTCGATGTCTCTCGAATTGAAAAGGTCTTATATATTATAGCAGCGCTTTTCTTTTGGGGATTTGCATTAGTATCGTTTCTGTTTCCGTTCTTCTTTTGAGTGCCGACTGGCATTGTTTATTGGAGGAGATAAGTCATATTTGAGTCCCATTTACCATGATGACAGGGTTATTTGGGATCGCTTTTGGATGCAGCGGAATGGCAGCACCGTTTGCGCAAAAAACGCTCAATCACTTATGATGGTGATTGAGCGTTTTTTGTCCAATAACCGGGCGAATCGATAAATCCTTGTCGATTCAGAGTGTCTGTACCATATTTTGCTTGGCACATAGAACTCAGCTGCCGAAATAGAGGCCTTTAAGCCAACCTCGTGCGACGATACTCTGAACACTACTTGTTTGCGCCATGAGCCACTTTGTAACAAGAACTGTCGGGGCAGTCTTCATTTACGGTAATGCTATTGTCCTTCAGAAAGCCTGCAAGAACTACCTGGGACTCCTGCTGAAGCTGTTTGTACTGTTTTAGTGATGTATCATCATTTTCAAGAAACTGTACATCGGATGGTCTTACGAGCAGGTAAATATAGTCACTATCACTTCCAAGTACATAGCTCTCCACCCCGATGACTGTGGCGAGATCCGCATCGCCAAATTTTTCCTTGAAGGCATCCTTAGTAAAGGCAATCAAACTCCATACGTTGCCCATTGCCTCGTCCGTGGTATAGGCTGTTTTTTCATAGAGCTGAAAGAGTAGTGTACCGTCCTTCGCTTCTGCGGACTGTTGGATGTCAGTCTGTCGGTTAATAATTGCAATGTCCTCCCACGCTTTGGGAATGGAGAGGCTCAAGGCCGGCTGATCTACAGAAAGGATCGTTACTTCCGATGCTTCCTGGTTATCCTCGTCGGCGCCCATACTAGGAGATTTTTCTATAATTGAGTCAGAATTCCCACTCTCAGCGGAAGTGCAAGCACTCAGTAGTAAAATGGCCAGAATCCCACCCAGCAGTAAGCACAATGTTGCCTTTTTCAAAATAACATCCATTGCTTTTTTCATACGATCCTCCTTAATCCGCAAGCCGAAAATACTCATCATAATTGATATCACCATTCACAGTAGATACATTTACGCTTGACCACTCGATATATTCCCTTTCACGGCTTTTTTTCTTTTCCATTTCTGGTAATGCAAATGTCCTGTTTTCTATGTCTTGTTTCACATCTTCAAGCGGACCACATATTAAAAGAAATACCTCAGGGAATGAGGCTGAACCATTTGCGAGAACAGTTTCTGCTGAATTCAGATTTATTATCTCATACTCTTCATTTTCATATTTTATTTCTGTAACCATCGGAAAAATATTTGTTCCTGCTATTGTTAAGTTCCCTTCTTCGAGACTCATTTCTGTTAATGACACACAGGAAACGATCTTTGTAATGTTTCCCTCTTCATATGTCCCTAAAACCTGCACAATTGGCAAAAGCACTTGATTCTTTTCTTTTTTATCATTATATTTCGCGCACACTCCATCAAATATGATTTTTGTTTCTCCCTCATATCCAAAAACAGTCGAATCAGGAGCCGGCAACTCACTTGATCTGTTAGCACATGCAGTCAGATGGAGAATCAAAATCATTCCAATGGTAAGATAAAAAACGATTTTCCTTTTTTCCATATGCTATCTTCCTCTCCTTTAAACAGCAAAAAACGCATGAACATCCTACATAGAGCCGATGTTCATGCGCCCACACTTACGATTTTAATTCGTCCTCTCCAGAATTGAAGAGACGAATATTTTTGACCCTGTCGGCCTCTGGTATGACACATGAACTGCATACCGTACATATCGATTCCTCCATTCCTTTGAATTATGCCGTATAATCAATCTACTACGGTAAGTTTAGTATATTATATATATCCCGTTTTTTCAATGTTTTTTATGAGAAAAGTATGATTTTCGACCATGGCTAAAACCGAAAATCACTCCATTGATATAGAAAGCGGAGCCCCTTTTGGGTAAAATTAGCTTGCAAAGAAAACCAACCAGAAAGGGGCTGGCCGCTATCTACCGACAGGAAATCATTCAGG
>USLW01000222.1 GCA_900555605.1 uncultured Clostridium sp.
GATCGGCGGCGACGGTTGGGCTTACGACATCGGCTACGGCGGACTCGACCACGTGCTTGCAAGCGGCGAAGACGTAAACGTGCTCGTTCTCGACACCGAGGTTTATTCCAATACCGGCGGTCAGGCTTCAAAGGCCAGCCAGCTCGGACAGGTGGCACAGTTTGCAGCTGCCGGCAAGTCTATCGGCAAGAAGGATTTGGCACAGATCGCAATGTCTTACGGATACGTCTATGTGGCGCAGATTGCCATGGGCGCAGACATGAATCAGACGCTGAAAGCACTGGCAGAGGCGGAAGCGTATCCGGGACCTTCCATTGTCATTGGCTATGCGCCTTGTGAAATGCATGGCGTAAAAGGCGGTATGACAAACTGCCAGTCTGAGATGAAGCGTGCGGTTGCCTGCGGTTACTGGCAGATGTTCCGCTTTAATCCGCTGCTGAAGGCAGAGGGCAAGAATCCGCTGAGCATTGACAGCAAGGAGCCTACGGAGAGCTATCGCGACTTTATCCAGAGCGAAACGCGGTACAGCCGTTTGATTCAGGCCTTTCCGGACAGAGCAGAGGCGCTGTTCTCCAAGGCTGCTGAAAATGCAAAAGCAAAATATGAGAATCTGGTGAAGCTGAGCAAGCTGTACGAATAAAATTCTGCGGTTTCCGCATAGCATGATAACACGCCCCGGGACGCGCGCCGCTTAGCGCACGCGGCGCCCGGGGCGTTATTATCAGCACATAAGCAGGACGTTTGACAGGAGGGCGCGGCATATGGCAGTCAAGCAAAGCGAAATCAAATTTTATACATTGGGAGAGGAAATTTTCAACTCCGTCAGTCACGGCGTCGGAGCCGGACTCTCCATAGCAGGGTGCGTGGTTGCTGTTGTAAAGGCTGCGCTGAACGGCGGCGCCATGGATGTGTGCCGCGCCGCCATTTTCGGCGCAATGCTGATTATTCTCTATCTGATGTCCACACTTTATCATGCCATTACCAACGATACTGCCAAACGCGTGTTCCGCGTGCTGGATCACTGCACCATCTTTTTACTGATTGCAGGAACGTATACGCCCTATACGCTGATTTCTCTGCGGGGGCAGAATGCAGCGCTCGGCTGGAGCATATTCGGCATTCTTTGGGGCCTGACCGCCTTTGGGGTGGTGCTTAACGCCGTAAGCCTAAAAAAGTTTAAGGTCATTTCCATGATCCTCTATATTGCCATGGGCTGGTGTGTGGTCATTGTTTTGAAACCGCTTTATGAAGCTATCGGTCTCGGGGGGCTTTTGTTTCTGCTGATCGGCGGCCTCTGCTATACGGCAGGTATTTTCTTCTTTTCCTCAAAAATAAAATACATGCATGCAATCTGGCATTTATTCGTGCTGGCCGGCAGCATTCTGCACTATTTTTCTATTTTGTTATATGTCATTCCTGACAGGATCGGCTTCTGACGCCGGAGCGGCCGCAGCAGGCAGATGTCCGATGCCGTGCATTTGGTAAACAGTGCATGAGATCTCCGTGCTTCCGCCTTCCGTAAAAAAGGCCATACCGGTGCTTTGTGCATCCGGAAAATGCAGCATTGATCCCACGGCGGCACCGCCATTTACAAATACTTCCAAAGTACTCCGGTCTAAAAAGATCTGAAGCTTCAGTACTCCGTCTTTTGTCAGCGCAATATCTGCGGAATATGTCCCGGGGGATGAAAACGCTTCTGCCGGCGATACGCCGGCTTGGGAACGGTCGAGGGTAAGCGTACCTGCGGCGCAGTCATAGCGTAAAACGGTTTCTTGGTCCGTTCCGACCCGCAGCTTAAGACCGAACGCCGTGACATCCGGGGAGGGACGGAATTCTGCAATGCATTCGCATTGTGCGCTTTCATAAAAAGAATATAAAGGATCTTCGCTCCCTAAAGAAAGCTTTGTTACGGAAAAGGCCTTATCGGGACTGCGCAGCTGCATATATTCCCTTGCCGGCGTCTGCAGCAGGCGGTAGTCGTCGTCTGTCTCTATGAGCCTGAGCTCCTGAATCAGCGTATAAATACCAGAAAATTTCGTCAGCACATTAGGCAGCGCGGTGACATAATCCATAGAATTCATCCAGCTGATGGTCAGAATCCGGCCGTCGGGCGAATTGCTCCAGGCCTGTGTCGCATAAGCATCCGGTCCGAAATTCATGGGGATTTGCTGGGTCTGGGGCCGGAACATCCAACGGTCGCCGCGCTGCGTCAGGCTCCCGACCATATAATATCTCCCGCTCAGGGTCAGTACCCATTTTTCTTCGCCTGTATTTTCCGCTGTAATCGGAAACAGGTCCGGGCATTCTGTCTGAATGCCGGTCTGTACGCGCTGACAGGTCCAGTTCTTGAGATCCGGAGAGGTATAGATCATCAGCGGGCCGCCGGAAATGACCATCATCCACTGCCCGGATTCCTCATGCCAGAAGACCTTCGGATCACGGAAATATGCACTTCCGCCGGGATTATTCGACTGATCGATGACAGGGTTTCCCTCGTATTTTGTCCAGGTTCTTCCGTTATCCGCGGAATAGGCGATGCATTGCGTAATCTGATAGGTGAATCCGGTATAAATTGCTACCAGGCCATGCTCCTTAAGGTTTCCGTTCTCATCCCGACAGCCTGTGAAAAAACCGCTGGTATTATTATCATCCGCTACCATGGAGCCTGACCAGCAATCTCCCAAATCATCGGGGCAGAGCGCTAACGGAAGATCTGTCCAGTTGATCAAATCCGCGGAAACGGCGTGCGCCCAGTGTTTATGACCGTCAAAGTTCCCATTCGGATTGTACTGGTAAAAGAAATGGTATTCCCCCTCATAGTATAAAAGACCGTTGGGATCATTTGCCCAATTTTCAATATTGGAATAGTGATATTGAGGCCGATAGGGGTCCTGCCGCCAGGCTTCGTTTTGAGGTGCATTTGTTTGCATGGGTTTCTCTCCTTTGCTGCCGCAGCTTGTAAGTAGAATGGTAAACAGAATGGTAAGCACAATGGCTGTACAGATTCCGGCCGACAGTGCAACCCATTTTACATAATATTGATTTCGGCAAAAAAAGGGTCTGCCGCTTCGCTTCATAAGAACCCTCCTACATTATAAATGATTATCTGTATGATACCAGATATCGCAGCGGCCGGACGCGGGGGTGCGTATACATATCTTTTTAGGGTATTTCGTTAAAAAAAGACGGTGATATTTTATGGTTGACAAAATGCCGGGCCTGTTTTAAAATAAGAGGCACCATCAGAAAACAAGCGTGGCTGATGGAATGTAAATTGCGCCCATAGCTCAATTGGATAGAGCGTCTGGCTACGGACCAGAAGGTTGTGGATTCGAGCTCTGCTGGGCGCGCCAGAAGAAAAGCCTTTAACCATTGCGGTTAGAGGCTTTCTCATTTTTACGGGAGAGGCTGGTTTGTCTGCCCGTTGTCAACTCGCTGTCAACTGTTTTGTACCTGAACAGCTACAAAAATGGCGCGGCAGGATTCTGCGGATCAGACGCAGACAGGGGTTTTTCTCGCCTGTACCATTGTTTTCCGGTATGTTAAAGGCGGCATCCCGACACGCTTTTTAAAAACCTTTGTAAAATAGGTTAAATCATAAAATCCGTATTTTTCTGAAATTTCCTCTACAGATAATTGGGAAAAGGCCAAAGACTGCTGTGCCAGCAGAATCCGTTCCTCAATTACATAATCGATGACGGAGCGCCCTGTTAAGTCTTTAAATTTTCTGTTTAAGGTAGTGGAGTTCGTATGAAACAGACTGCACAGCGTTTCTATCTTTATCGGTTTGTACATGTTTAAATGAATATAGTCTAAAACATTTGCCGCAAGACCGGTCTGCCGGTTCTCGCTTTTCATAAATTCGGCGCAAAAGTGCTCTGCCATTTCTAATAAAATAAAAAGGTTGGTTCTTGCCCGGCACGACCATTTTGTGTCAGGCTGCTCCTCTATTTGCTGTATGATCACATCAAATAACGACCGGACTGATTTGGAGAGCGCATCATTGATCGGCAACAGTCCATTATATAATAGGCTTCTTTTTCGGAACATTGTAAGCTCCGGATATCGATGCCGCTGAGAGAGTGCCGGATAGTCCGGAGCGCTTATGATATTGCTGTCGAGATTAACGTTGATGAATTTCGGTGAAAAGGAAATGGAAACAGCCTGTAATTGATAGGCAGCCAGCAGTTCAACAGATTCGCTTCCGTTTAAAAATAGAAGCATATCTTTTCCTAAATAGCAGCGGTCCCCGTTCATAGAAAGAAGCGCATAGCCATCTGAGATCAGCACAGCGGAAAAATAAGATGGATTACGGCTGCGGAAGGATTCCTTGAGATCATAGCTTATCGGGACGGTTCGGCCCTTTACATACCTGCAGGTTGTCATAACAGCACCTCGAATTTCAGATAATACCAAAAACATTTCAAATAATACCAGGAAATAGGCAAATTGATATGATAT
>USLW01000223.1 GCA_900555605.1 uncultured Clostridium sp.
CTGAGACAGGTCGCCGCCGCTGCCTTGAATCACTGTATCATAGCCTTCCGGCAGGCGTTTGATAAAGCTGTGGGCATGAGACGCTTTTGCAGCCTCGACAATTTCCTCCATTGCCGCGTCCGGCCTTCCGTAGGCGATATTTTCACGGATGGTTCCGGTAAAGAGCCAGGTGTCCTGCAAAACCATGGAAAAGGAGGTGCGAAGGCTGTCTCGCGTAACAGCGGCAATATTCGTACCGTCAATCGAGATGCTTCCGCTGTTCACATCGTAGAACCGCATTAATAAATTAACAAGTGTGGTTTTGCCGGCTCCTGTGGGGCCGACGACAGCCACCACCTGATCCGGACGCACGGTCAGGGACAGCCCCGTTATGAGGGGTTTTTCCGGCACATAAGAAAAACGGACGCTGTCAAAAGCAACGGCGCCGGCTTCTGCATGCAGCTTAGGCATGTCCGCAGGCTCCGGCGATTCCTCCCGGGCATCAAGCAGATCAAAAACGCGGGCCGCGGATGCAATCGCATTCTGCAGCTGCGTGGCCACTCCGGCAATTTCATTGATCGGCTTTGCGAATTGGGTGGCATATGTTAAAAACGACGCAATGCCGCCGATGGTCATGCCGCCTCCCCGGGCGGCAAAGCAGGCGCTCAGCACGCCCACTGAAATATAACAGATATGATTGATCAGCCTGGTGGACGGGTTCACCAGGGACGAATAAAATTGCGCCTTTTGACCGACCTTATACAGCTCGCCGTTGATCCTTCCGAACGCCTCGGCTGCATCTTTCTCCAGTCCGTAAGCCTTTACAATGCGCTGGCTGCTGATCATCTCCTCGGCATATCCGTTCAGTTCTCCCACCCGGTTCTGCTGCGCCTGAAACATCGCGGCACTGCGGCGGGCAATAAAACGGGCGGCCAGAATAGACAGCGGCGTAACGAACAGCACCACCAATGCCACGTACGGATTTAAAATAAACATAATAACCAGCGTTCCCGCAATCGTAACCACGCCGGTAAACAGCTGTGTCATACTTTGCGTAAGGCCGTCGGCAATATTGTCGATATCATTTGTGATTCTGCTCATGATATCCCCATGCTTCTGCGTATCGAAATAGCGCAGCGGCAAAGCGTTCAGTTTACAAAACGCGTCTTTGCGCAGCGCAGCCACCGTACCGTATGACATACGGTTAGCGCACAGCGGCACAACCCACTGCAGCAGGCCGCTGATCAGATAGAAAGCAGCCAGCAGGAACAGGATCCGGATCAATGCCGTAAAATCCACATTCCCCCGATCAACAATATAATCAATGCCTCTCCCCACTGCCATGGGCGTCAGCAGGCCGAATCCGCCGCCAATCAGCGCGGCAAGCACCGCGGTCCACAGCAGTCTGCGATATTGTCTGATATAATGCCACATTCGTTTCAGCATAGCAGCGCCTCCCTTCTATTCGCCCGACAGCTGACAGATTTCTTTATAAATATCACAAGTCTCATATAATTCGTCATGCGTTCCCATGGCGGCCACCCGTCCGTCGTCAAGCACCAGAATCTGATCCGCGTGCCGGACGCTGCCCGCCCGCTGGGCAACGATAATGACAGTCTGTTTTCCTGCTTCTCCCGGGCCCTGCGAAGCCTTGCGCAGGGCGCTGCGCAGCGCCGCTTCCGTGGCATAATCCAACGCGCTGGTGCTGTCATCCAAGATCAGAATTTCCGGTTTGCGCACAAGCGCTCTGGCAATACTCAGCCGCTGCTTCTGTCCTCCGGAAAAGTTCATGCCGCCCCGTTCCACGATCGTGTCATACCCATCGGGCAGCCTTTGGATAAACTCTGCTGCCTGGGCGGTTTCCGCCGCATGCCGCACCTCCTGCTCCGATGCATCTTTTTTCCCCTGTCTGATATTTTCCTCCACCGTACCGCTGAATAATACGGCCTTTTGCGCTACTACTGAGATTCTGCCGCGCAGCGCCTGCACCGGCACGCTTCGAACATCCTGCCCGTTTACATAGACAGTGCCCTCCGAAACATCATAGAAACGGGGGATCAAGCTGATCAGCGTACTTTTCCCGCTGCCTGTGCCGCCGATGATCCCCAGTGTCCCGCCCTGTGCAAGCGTAAAGGAAACATCCTTCAGCACAGGCTCCGCACCCTCGCTATAGGCAAAGGTAACATGCTCGAATCGTACGGCAGGCGGCATCTCCGCAGAACCGGCGCCGCCGGGGCCCGCACCTGAGCCTGCAGATAGGCCCGCAGGCAGGCGATCCTCAGCTGCGTCAGCAGGGCCGCCGATAGACCCTTCTGTCTCAAAAATTTCCGTAATACGCCCGTATGAAGCATATGCCCGGGTAAACAAAATTACCAGGTTCGCCGTAACCAGCAGGGCCGTAACCATATAGGAAATATAATTGATAAATGCGATGATTTCGCCGGAGGTCATGCTGCCTGCATCGACCTGCACCCCGCCGAACCAAAGCACGGCAATAATTGCAAAATTCATAATCACGGATGTCGCCGGACTCAGCAGCGCCGATATTTTTCCCACATGTACGGCATGGCGTCTGTATGCTTCATTGGCCTCGCCAAAGCGCGCCTCCTCGCCTGCCCGCTTCCCAAACGCCCGGATGACGCGCACGCCGGACAAATTCTCTCGGGTAACCGTGGCAATGGTGTCCAGCTTTGCCTGTACCTTCCGATACAGGGGGATGGTCTTGGACATTACCAGATAGATGGCAAGTACCAGCATCGGCAGCGCCGTAAAAATTACAGCAGACAGCTTCAGGTTCAAAGACATAGCCATAATCAGGCTGCCGATACAGATAAACGGCGCACGAACCACAAGCCGGATCAGCATAGCCACCGCCTGCTGCAGAACGTTGATATCATTCGTCAGACGGTTCACCAGAGAGGCCGTACCAAAACGGTCCAGCTCTTTATGGGAAAACGTCCCGATATGGCAAAACAGCGCATTGCGCAGTTCCGTTCCGTAGCCCTGGGAAGCAATAGAAGCAGAATACTGGCAGATCAACGCGCTTGCGAATCCCACCGCAGCGATTGCCAGCATAACGCCGCCCATTTTTAAAATATATACGGTGTCTCCTGTTTTTACGCCCCGGTCCACCACATATACCATGAGCGTGGGAATCAGGAGCTCTAAGATCGCTTCAAACAGCTTGCAGGCAGGTCCGATGGTAAGTTGTACTTTATATGGCTTCAGCAGCCTCAGGGGTATGCCTCTTCCTTTCCCGTTCCGCGTCCCTGCGGCTTCATCTTTTTTTTGTCTTTTCAAAACTGTTTCTTCACTCCGTTATCTGATGGATCGGAAAGCCCTCGCTTTCCGACAGCTCCTGCAAAAGGTCTACGGCTTTTCGGAACTGTTCGTCCTCTTGCGCACCTCCGCTTTCCGCGGTGCGCTGTATTGCGGCAGGTTCCGCAGCAGGCGCTGCTTCTTCAGCCTGCTGATCTCTGCCCGCGGCATCTGCCTTGCTGCTTTCTGCAGCCGCTGTCTCCAGCTCTGATCTTTCAATCAGCCGAATATGCAGCGCTTTGCCGAAGGCCGCCTGTGCTGTCCCGAAGGGCGCCGCATCCTGCCCGGCACCTCCATGCTGGCCGCCCGCAAGATCGCGCCGCAGCGCCTCGGGGCGATAGAGATATAAAAGCACGCGGCTTTGCATAAACCGCATGGGCACGATGCGCAGTCCCCTCGGAACGAGCACGGCGTTGAGCCGCCGCAGCTCGGCCGTGACTTCCTCGCGGCTTTCGTACTCGGCGGAAAACATATTCGCGGTTTTTAGTCCCGCAAGCGTCGGCGCGCACTGCGAAACTACCAATTCGTCGCTCATTTTATCCTCCACATCACAAAGCCCCGGCTTTGTGATGTCTCGTCAAAACTCCATTTCATATCCTATCGTTTTACTGTGTATTTATTATGCCATAAAAAACGGAGCCTTATCCGCTCCAAAAGGAATGAACAAGGCTCCAAACAGACATATTTGATTTTGCTCTTTTCTGCCCCATTTTCAACGCAGCCTGAGCGGAAAAGCACGTCACCCGTGGCGATGGATCTTGCGTTCAGGCAAGGCAAACCCCGACGGGAATACTTTTTGTATTTCCGAGGGGTTTAACGCTGCACGAGCGGAAAAGCAGGTCACCCGTGGCGATGGATCTTGCGTTCAGGAAAGGCAAACCCCGATGGGAATACTTTGTGTATTTCCGAGAGCTTCAACGCAGCACCAGCACAAAAGCACGTCACCCGTGGCTGTGGATCTTGCGTTCAGGCAAGGCAAGCCCCGGCGGGAATACTTTTTATTTCCAAGGGGTTTAACGATGCACGAGCACAAAAGCACGTCACCCGTGGCTGTGGATTTTGCGTTCAGGCAAGGCAAACCCCGATGGGAATACTTTGTGTATTTCCAAGGGGTTTAAC
>USLW01000224.1 GCA_900555605.1 uncultured Clostridium sp.
TGTCCGTTTTTTGTTACTGTTTTGCTGACACCGTGATAAATACACCGGAACACAGCGCTCTCGTCCGAAAAACGAACTTCTGTTTTGGCTGGATGTACATTTACATCTACTGCTGTGCAGGGGACTGTCAGACGAAGCAGTGCAAATGGAAATTTACCTTTCATGGTAACTGTTTTATATGCTTCGTCCAATGCGGAGGAGATCAGCTTGCTTTTAATATGCCGGCCGTTTACAAAAAAGGTCTGTCTGCTCCTGCTGCCGTAAATGGCATCCCGTATGCCGACAAAGCCATCGACCCGGAGTCTATCGCTTTCATATTCCACGGGAAGCAGAGAGGCAGAAACACTCTTGCCGTAGATACTATATACGCAGCTTAACAGATCATGATTGCCGGGGGTATGCAGAACATCGTTGCCGGAAGAGATTAAGCGGAATGATACCTCGGGATGCGCCAATGCAAGCTTTTGCAGGATATCTGCCACATATCCTGCTTCCGTCTGATCCTTTTTTAAGAATTTAAAGCGTGCGGGGGTATTGTAAAAGAGATCCCGCACTGTCAGAACGGTGCCCTTTGCCGCGCCGCGGCTGCCGGATTCCAGAAGACTTCCGCCCTTGATCCGTACATAAATGCCGTCTTTTGCCTGCTCCGTCCGGCTGAGCAGCTCTACATCACTGACTGCGGCAATACTGGCCAGTGCTTCTCCGCGAAATCCGAGCGTGCGGATTTCGTCCAGATCGCTGCCGCAGATGATCTTGCTGGTGGCATGTTTATCAAACGCAATAACGGCATCGTCCGGTTCAAATCCGCAGCCATTGTCTGTCACACGAATATATTTAATTCCGCCTGCCTTTATCTCTGCTGAAATCACTGAGGCGCCTGCATCAATGGCATTTTCCGCAAGCTCTTTTACAACGGAGGCCGGCCGCTCGATGACTTCACCCGCGGCGATCTGGCTGGCCGTAAGGTCATCTAATATAATAATTTTGCCCATTTTTCATACATCCTTCCCCGCAGCTTGTTTCATTCCAATAAAGCCGGTGTCTGCGGCAGCAGCGGCCTTTTGTCCTTCTGTCAGTCGGTTATTTTTCCCCAAACAATTCATTGAGCATGTGTTCCATCGCGTTTTCCCCGTCTGTCTGCAGCGCAGCAGGGGGAATCTGCTGCGACTGTTCCGTATATGAGGCCTGTTTCTGCTGCTGTATTTGCAGCGGCGGGCTGTTCATCCCCGGACCCGCCGGTGCTGTCGGACCCGTCGGTGCTGTCGCTCGCCGGCAGCTGCATTTTATCGGAAAACGAAGGAACTGCCGGGTCTTTACTGCTGCATGATTCCTTTATGATAGGCCCCCACCGTTTCGGCAGTATATATGAAGCATACGATTCTGCAGGGATCCATTCGGTATCGGCCTCGGCATTGAATTCTGCGGTAAGCGGTACCCGCAGATAGGAAAATCCCGCTGTAAAACCATATGCGGCGCAGCAAACCAGCGGAATCATACTCCGGGTTTGTACTGCAGCAGCCTGCGGCAGAAAAAAGGAGGTGATGAACAGAACACATATCACCGCGCCCATGAAAAGCAATCTTTCTTCCCTGATTTTTTTTGCTGCAAAAAGCCCTGCGGCTGCGGAAAAGAGCAGGAAAAGCGTGTAAAGCTTTGAAAGATATTGCAGCGTGTTCCCGCCGGCGATCCATTCGCTTCCCCAAAGCGCCAGAAGCCGGCGGTCAACGGATTGAAAAAGGGAGAGCGGGGCGGCACCGGATAATCCATCAAATCTCCAAAAGTCAGTAAAATCTGTGATCCATCCGCTTTTTAATATCATAACGTCCATTGTGATAAAAATTGCACCGGCAGCAGCTGTGATCAGCATGAATAACAGAAAATGAAACCAGGCAGTACCGGAATTGCAATGCGGGCATTTTTTTGGGCCGTCTCTTTTGCGGCAGCTGTGCAGCACAGCTGCACAAGCCAGATAAAGCAGCAGCGCCGGAAGAAAGATCAGCTTCGCCGCCTGCAGATAGACTGCGCCTGTAAATGATATGGCACCTGCTGTGATCAAGAGTGCTTTTGCCGCTTCTGTTTCTGCGTCATGCGCAGAAAGCAGCAGAAAAAAAGCAAGCAGAATCAGCAGCTCTGCAATGGCCGCAATTCCGAGGGTGCCGGCGTTTCCGATATGGGCAGGCAAAAGCGCGTAGAGCAGTCCTGCTGCAAACGCACATCGCCGGCTGAATTTTCCCCGGCCCAACAGACCTCCGATGAAATAGACAACAGGCGCGCTGCCTGCGGCTGCTGCAGCCATACATAAGTTCCGATTGCCAGCCAGTCGGCAGGCGCATCGGAGATATGCAGGTAGACCACCCGCATCAGGAAGGTCAGCGCGGCAACAAAAGCAGCGGTTAAGCCGGAAGAAATCTGAGAGCAGTTTGCTTTTTTATATGAGAATTTTCCTGCAGAGGGATGAAATAGAAGATAGCATATACCGTATAGGACGAGAATCGTAAGCAGGAAGAGAATTGCTGAACCATCGGTCCGGCGGGAGCTCCCGCTGTTTTGCGCAAGCATGTAAAAAAAGCTTACGGCCGTACAGAACAGTGCGGTGGGATAACATATATTAGAAAGCAGCTTCTGCGTTTTGTTCCGGGACATATGACACCTCGCGGGGATTATCTTTTGCATGTATGATCGGCATATTTTTGGCACAAAATGATTGTATCATAATATGCAGGTTCGGGCAATTGCTTTTAAAAGCGAAAATTACTTGCGCACAGCGCGGGAAATCCGTATACTATATTCGCTTGCGCAATTTTATTATGAATGAAGACGGAGTGTGAGTGCCGGAATGTCCAACAAGCCGAATAAAAAAATTCTCCGGATATGGGAACTTTATCTCTTATTATTGGCTTGTGTTCCGGCAATTATATCAATCCTCCTGCTGCGGTGGTCCGTGCCGTACGGAATCGGCTGGATTTTTACGGCGTTATGGGGAGCTGTATACTTATATATCAGTATTTTTTATCTGCCTGCTTTTTACCGGAGCCTGCGCTGCTGCGTTGAAGGGGAGCGGCTGTTTGTTGAATCCGGCGTATTTGTCCATCAGAAACGTTGCGTTCCGTTTTCACGCATTGTTTATGTCAGCACTGTCTATGAGCCGCTGAGCAAACGCTGCGGTCTTGTTATGCTTATCATATTTACTGCCGGAAGCTTTATCATGGTCCATGGTATTTCGGCTGCGGATGCAGAGCGGCTTAAGCTGCAGATCTGCGGAGAAAGGAAAGGGGATGCGGCGCCATGAGACTGCATATGCATCCCATTTCGGTTTTGGAAAACATTTGGAAACGCCTTTTCCTGCTGCTAATTCCCCTGATCAGAGGGGTGGCGTTTATCTTTTCTCCGGAAGGCTTCCGCGCCTGGCTTTCGGGCGCATGGCTGGACCTTCTTGTGATTTTGTTTATTTTAACTGCATCTTATATCAACTGGCGCTGTAAAACCTATCAGGTGGAAGCAAATCAGCTGATTATTCGTACCGGGGTTCTCATCCGGCGGGAAAGCTGTATTCCCCAAAAGGCAATTGCAACTTTATCGGAAAGCATTCCATTTTATATGCGGCCGTTTCGGGCAGTGCGTGTTTATGTGGATACGGACGGCGGTTTGGCACAGCGCGTGGATGTGAAATTGACGGTACGCGAAAAAGATATGCCTGTGCTGCAGCAGCTGCAGGATGCAAAGCCTGTGGCGCCCTTTTTAAAGCGGGGATACAGCCCGCGGTGGTATGAAGTGGCATTTATGTCGATCTGCGTATCAAGTGCATTGGGAAGCGCGGTATACGCGGCATTATTTATCCGTCAGGCAGGTAAAATATTCGGAGAGGATATTTTAGAGCTGCTGCGCTTTAGATTGGAGCATGCCGCGGAATATCTTATTTTTATCCCGCAGACGGCTGCGATTCTGGCAATCGTAATTTTAGGTCTGTGGTTTTTGGGCTTTATGCGGAATTATTTATATTACATGAAGTTTTCCGTATATCGTCAGGGCGACAGGCTGATGCTCCGGCATGGACTTTTCGTGCGGAGCGAAAGCGTATGCCGCGTGAATCACATTAATTTTATTGATAGACGCCAAAATTTGCTTTCCCGGATGTTCCGCCTGAATATGGTGTTTATTCAGTGCACCGGGTATGGAAAGGTACAGCAGAAGATGGCGGCCGTAATCCCGGCGGCGACGAATAAGGCCACTCGGATCTATCTAAAGCTTTTGCTGCCGGAGTTCCAGGAGACACCGGTACAGATCCGGCCGATGCGGCGTTCCGCGGTGCGCTATCTGTGGAGTCCTCTGGCAGGCATTACTGCGGTGATTGCTGTTTTTTATTTTATTCTGCCATGGCTGATTCCGTGGCTGGGTG
>USLW01000225.1 GCA_900555605.1 uncultured Clostridium sp.
CGCCGAGAAGACAGAGACGCCGGACGGTCCCGTTTCCGTATATTACATCGATAATCGCGTGCAGCAGGCACAGTATGTCAGAATGTTTCAGGACAGCGACATCAAGGTGGTGGTTATGGACGGACCTGTGGATAGCCATTTCATCAATTTTGTAGAATACAAGAACCCCGGTAAGATCAAATTTGTACGGGTCGATTCCGATGTTTCCGATACGATGCGGGATACGGAAAGCGCTGCAACAAGAGAGGAAATGGATCAGCTGGCCGCTTCGCTGGAGGGCGATTTCCGGAAAGCTGCCGGAAACGACAAGCTGAAAGTAAAGGTGGAAGCGATTAAATCAGAGATGCCCGCTATCATTCTTCTGTCCGAGCATGGCCGGCGTATGCAGGAAATGGCAAAAATGTACGGCAGTATGGGATTCCCTGCCGGCGATGACGAGATGACGCTGGTGTTGAATCAAAGCAATGCAACCGTGAAAAAACTGTCTGAATTAAAAGCAGACGGCAGCCGTGAGAAAGATTATGACCTGATCTGTCAGCAGGTATACGATTTGGCTATGCTGGCACATAAGCCCTTAGATACGGACGGTATGACACGCTTTATTCAGCGTTCAGCAGAGCTTCTGAATATCATCGCGCAAGCGTAAAACGGTACGCAGACCATTTTTGAGCTGCCCGCAAAAACGAAAAGAGGCTGAAAAGTCTCCTTTTTCCAAAATTCTCCCGGCAAAGGCAAGGTAAATCGCGGCTTTGCCGGGATTTATTATGTTGCATCTTTATTTTTTCGTTTTTCTGCAGTCCTTTTTATTTTTTGCACAAAATGGATTCAAAAGCCTCCTGCGGCAGGGGCTTTGCAAAATAAAAGCCTTAAATCGTATCGCATCCGAACTCCTTCAAAAACAGATAAACAGTTGCTCTGCTTCCGGTTCTGTCAAGCTTCGGCGCCGGGATATAATAGACAGAATTCATAGGGATGTTTTGACAGAAAAGGCCGGGCGCTGTATAATATATTTTTGAGTAAAATAATGTTCCGAGGAGGATTTCGATGAAAGAGCCGCTGCTGCAGCTGAATCAGGTTTCTTTTGCTTATGATAAAGTACGTGCAGTAACAGACGTTTCACTGCAGGTCTTCGAAGGTGATTATCTTTGTCTCATTGGCTGCAACGGGTCAGGAAAGAGTACTTTAATAAAAGGTATTTTGGGGCTGCTTCCGCTTTCCGGCGGAGAAATCGTCTCCTGTCTGAAGCCTTCGGAAATCGCATATCTCCCTCAGGTGTCCCAGCTCGAGCGCGGATTTCCGGCAACGGCATGGGAGGTTGTTTTAACTGGCACACAGAAAAAAGGCTGTTCTCTTTTTTACAGCACCAAGGACAAGCAGTCCGCGCTCCGCGCTATGGATATACTCGGAATTGCGGATCTGCGCCAAAAACGGATTGATCAGCTGTCCGGCGGTCAACGGCAGCGCGTGCTGCTGGCTCGCGCGATCTGCCGCAATCCGAAAATGATGGTATTAGATGAGCCATGCACCGGACTGGATCCGGAGTCTTCCGCGGCATTTTACGAATTGCTGGCGAAATGGCATAGCAGCGGCACTTTTACGATTCTTATGACCTCTCATTCCATGGAGGATGTTGTAAAATATGCCACGCGGGTCGTAGTTCTGAATCAACATGTGGAATTTGACGGCAGCATTGCGCAGTGGAACCGGAACAGGCTGCATACCTGCACCTGTAAAGCAGTTCCCGGAAAGGAGGAACCTGCAGATGCAGGATCTCATTGAAATTTTTCAGGCAGACTTTGTATGGCGTGCGCTGATCGCAGGCATTATGATCTCCCTGTCTGCCGCACTGCTCGGGGTAATCCTCATGCTGAAACGCTATTCCCTGATCGGTCACGCCCTGGCAGATGTAGGCTTTGCTTCCCTCTCAATTGCAGTGGCGGTGGGATGGTCTCCCTTGTATGTATCTCTGCCGATTGTCATTGTCGCTTCCTTTTTGATTATGCTGATCAGTCAGAAACGGGCTGTAAACGGAGATGTGGCCATCGGGATGGTGGCAACTGCTTCATTAGCTGCCGGCGTCATTATTACGAATTTGACAAGGGGCTTCAATATCGACGTATACAGCTATATGTTCGGAAGTATTCTCTCTATCAGCAAAGCGGATGTATGGCGCAGCACTCTGCTCTCCTTTGCTGTCATTGCTGTGTTTATTGTCTTTTATAATCGCCTGTTTGCCGTCACCTTTGATGAAAGCTTCGCCCGCGCCGGCGGTATTCCGGTCACCTTTTACCAATTTTTAATTTCTTTGCTTACTGCCGTTGCAATTGTGATCGGTATGCGTATGATGGGAACCATGCTGATTTCCAGTCTCATCATTTTTCCGGCCGTGACCGCAAAAAAACTTGCGCCGGGCTTTAAAGGCGTCATTTTTGCCTCTGCCCTGATTTCCGTTATTTGTTTCATTGCCGGTTTCGTGCTCTCCTGCTTGTACGATTTGCCTGCAGGTGCAAGTATTGTAATGACGAATGTCATTTTGTTATGCGCCGTTTCTTTATTAAAATATATATGCGTCCGCAGCCGCAGCAAAGGCTGAAAAGCAATGCAGCACAGCCGTGGCCTGCAATTCACAAGATCTGTTCAATCTCAGCAAGCGTACCGACGGTATAATCTGCGGCGTCATTCTGCTCCGCTGCCGCACCGCTGTGATGATACCAGCATGTTTGAATGCCGGATTCCCTGCCGCCCCGGATATCTGCAGAGAGGGAATCCCCGATAATGATCACACTCTCTTTGGGAGGATCGCCGAGCTGAGAGAGGCAGGCGGAAAAAAATTTCCTGCCGGGTTTTGGACAGCCGATTTGCTCTGAGGTAAATACATATTTGAAATATTTCAGGAAGCCCGCCTTTTCAAGCCGATTCATCTGCTGATGATGCGAGGCGTTGCTTACAATGCAAAGCGTATATTTCGGGTACAGATATTCCAGCAGCCGTCCCGCCCCTTCTACAGGCTGATAACTTTCCGCCATATATTTTAAAAATGTAATCTCAAAGTCCGCGCCGCTTCGCCGAATGCCGAGACGATCAAATATTTTCTGCCAGCGTACTTGATGTAAAGTATCTTTTGTCAGCCGTCCCTGCTCAATCTGTTCCCAAAGCTGATCGTTTATCTCATGAAAAGCGGGCAACACTCGATCCTCATAAGCAAGATCCCATTCTGCAAACGCGGATTTCATAGCGCCGGCCGCGCATCGGTTGAAATCCAGCAGTGTATTGTCAACATCAAGCAAGACTGTAGTAATCATGGTAAATTCCTTTCATAGCTATTTGCAGGCGTTTTTATATTACCATGACAGCTGAATCTTTGCCATGCGTTTTTCTGTTCAGACCGGTCGCATCCGGTTTTCCAATTTTTGCAGCGCTCTATGATGTTCACGATTATAGGGAGCTCTTGATTATCTGTTAAAGTTTGCTAATAATTTCGTTTCTTTGTGCCTGATATTCTTCTTCGGTAATCATACCGAAATCGAGTTTGTCATTTAAAAGTCGCAGTGCCTGTTCAGGAGACAGTTTCTCCGCGATTTTCTTTTCATTAGATATTATACCGCTTATCGCCAAAAAGTAAATGACTTTTTGGAAAAGTCTAAATTTTTTCGACCTTGTTATAGTGACCATTTTTTAATTTCACTGAAAAATGCGGTAAAGGGCCGGCTGTAATAAATTTACACCTCCTATTCTCTTTGAGAATACCTCAAATCCTTGGAAATAAATTGTCAACTAAATTTGCAGCACTTCAAAATAATAAAACACCTATTGTCATAACTCCAAGGAGTTTCATTGACAATAGGTATTTCACATGGTATCCCGGGCGGGAATCGAACCCACACCAACAGAGTCGGAGTCTGTCATCGTATCCATTAGACTACCGGGACGCAGCATTTTGGGCACTCGGATAGTATATCGCATCATCGGAAATAAAGCAAGCATTTTTTCCAGAACGCCGAGGCCGCCGCTGAAAAGATAACGTATCATTTTCTTTTTCTGCAAAATTCTGATTTTACACACGTTCTCTCTGATTTCCGAAAATCAGCCTCTCGGAGGCCGCGGATTACCTGTTTTTATCCGTTGTCCGGACCTTTACGGCCACTACGGTCATATTGTCCGGCGGTTCCTCCCCGCACAGCTGAAGGGAGCGCTGTAAAATCCGGTCCGCCAAAATCTGAGGGTTATTGGTCTGAATCCCCTCCAGCAGATGGTAAAAATCCATCTCCCGAAAATCATTATTTTTATATGCTTCCAGAATCCCGTCCGTATAAAAAATTAGAAAATCGCCGTCCTCCAATTTACGTTCCACAGGCTTGCAGTCCTTTGAGGCACTGCCT
>USLW01000226.1 GCA_900555605.1 uncultured Clostridium sp.
ATGATTCAGAACGGCTGGATGGATCCGGCGGAAAATATTGTTCTGCGGCTCAGCAGCGATTGGCCGGTTTCCGGCAGGCTCCTTCTGCTGGAGCATGAAGCCCGGCAGCCGATATTAACGGACCAATATGAATATGTGCCCGGTGACAGCAGCAGCGGCGGCAGGCTGATTCTGCGGAATATTAAAATCCCGCCTATGGGTGCTGTATTTCTGCGGATCGAATAGTTTGCAGATCTAATCATTTTTTTCTTTATGCAAAGATCTCATAAATCCGAAGGGTCTGCTGATTCGTCTCATCTGATCGGCAGGAGATGAATCGAATAAACCGCCCAGGGCAGCTGGGCGGCCGCCGTGTGACTTGATCACGGTAAGAAATCAAAATATGGATATAATAAGGGCAGGCGGATGCCGAAAGGGCCCGCAAATACAATGCAACGGAGGAAGACACCATGGCAGTCATTACGATTACAAAGGATAATTTTGAACAAGAGGTTCTGCACGCGGATCGGCCTGTATTGATCGATTTCTGGGCAAGCTGGTGCGGCCCCTGCAGAATGGTTTCACCCATTGTTGATGAAATCGCGGCGGATACAAACGACAAAAAGGTAGGTAAAATCAACGTCGACGAGCAGCCGGAGCTTGCAAGTGCCTTTCAGGTCATGAGCATACCGACCCTCGTGGTAATGAAAGACGGCAAAATTGTAAAAAAATCAGTGGGCGCCCGGCCTAAGGCCGAAATTCTCGAGATGTTAAACGGCTAAATCCCGCAGCCGCTTTTTATCGAGAATCTCGATTCCGCCGCGGCGCAGTGCGACAATTCCCTCGGCAGAAAAATATTTAAGCATTCTCGATACAACTTCACGGGCAGATCCCATATACCTGGCAATCTGTTCATGCGTCAATTGAATAACCGGATTCCCTGTCCGATTCATCTCTTCGAACAAAAACACAGCAAGACGCTGATCAAAGCGCATAAAGAGAATCTGCTGCATGACCCACATAACGTCGGAAAATCGTTCTGCTGCGGCATTGAGCGCGAAATTTTCAATATAGAGGTTCTGCTGAGCGGCCTGTTCAAATATTTTACCATTCAGGAGAAAACAGGAGCTGTCCTCTTCCGCGTCCACAAACACGTCAAAGGTAATGGCGCGCAGGACACAGGAAGCGGACAGTATGCAGACCTCTCCCGGATAAAGCCGGTAAAGCGTAATTTCTTTGCCGTTTTCAGACAGCAGATACACGCGCAGGCAGCCGCTTCTGACAATGACGGCGCCGGTACACTCTCCGCTGCCGCCGTGAACATTTTCCCCTTTACAATACTCTGCCGCCCGCGTCCCGCCGCAGATCAGTTGCCTCTCGTCATCGGAAAGCTTATCCCAGAATGGAAAAATACGGCCGTACAGTACGGTGCATTCTTCAGCAAGCATAATGAAAACCCCTTTCACGGCAGATTATATACAGAAAAGCCGTCGGAAACAAGCATGAAAAACCGTTTTGTCAGTTGACATCCCGCCGGGGATATGCTACCATAACCTGCGCAGTTTTGTTTCTTTGCAGGGCTGTTTTTAATTTTTTCAGCAGGGCCGTATCGGGATGTGGCTCAGCTTGGTAGAGCGCCTGGTTTGGGACCAGGATGCCGCAGGTTCGAATCCTGTCATCCCGACCATGCGGAGTGTCCTTATAGGATTTGAGAAGTCCTATAAGGACATTTCTCGTTTAACTGACTTTTTGTGAGCAGCTTAACGCTACTCCTTTTCGCGTTTTGATATAAACAGCGAGCTCCGGGATTTTATCCCAATCCGGTACTTCAAAGGTCCCTATGCAATGATAATGAATCTTAATTTCTTGTGTGATTTTGCCGTTTATTCGCTGGGTTGGACTTATACTATAAAAGTAGACACAATAATGCACTTCTGTTACAATAAACCATACACAAAAAAGGAGGCCCCTCATGGCGACAAACAACTACACCAAATATGACGAGGATTTAAAAAAATCCCTCGTCTCGCTTCACCAAAACGGCAAGACCCAGTCACAGCTCTGCAAAGAATACGGCGTTTCACAATCCGCCCTTGAACTATAGTTCAATATTGTACAACATCATAAAAATGATAAGCTCTATACTGATCAAAGCATAGGGCTTATCATTCGCGGAGACAAAGAACTGCAGTTCCTTGTCTGTAATCAGTTTATATTAGCTTTATGGCCCGGTGGGTCCAGTAGGTCCGGTGGCACCCGTCGGTCCGGTAGGTCCGGTGGGACCTGTTGCCCCCGCAGCGCCAGTGGGTCCGGTAGGCCCGATATCGCCCGTCGTCCCAGTGGCGCCGTGTATCTCCACCAGCGTCACCAGCACCGCTCCTTTACCGGACATTAGCGCCTCTACGGCGAAGCGCAGAATGGTCCGGTGGTCATCGGTGAGAAACGCCTGCTCTGGCTTATGCCAGTGTTCGTCTTTATCAAAAAGCGGGTATGACATTGTTTCTCCTTAAACCACATCCGGCAGCTTATCGAGCAGCTTATCCAGAGTGATGGGATAATCGCGTACCCGAATACCGGTGGCGTTATACACCGCGTTGGCGATAGCCGCGCTCACGCCGCACAGGCCCAGCTCACCGACACCCTTGGCCTTCATCGGGGAGGATATGGGGTCGGTATCATCCAGGAAAATCACCTCCTGTTTTGGGATATCCGCATGGACCGGCACCTCATACCCCGCCATATCGTGATTAACGAAGTAGCCCAAACGGTCATCCACCGCCAGCTCCTCCATCAGTGCCGCGCCCATGCCCATAGTCATTGCGCCAATGACCTGGCTGCGTGCAGTTTTCGGATTCAGGATGCGTCCTGCAGCACACACAGCGAGCATACGCCGGACCCGAACTTCTCCCGTCGCGCTATGCACGCCGACCTCCACAAAATGCCCGGCAAAGGTCGACTGCTGGTACTCCTTGCTCAGTGTTCCGAATTCAATGCTCTCTTCCGCTATCAGTCTGCCGCCTGCGGTGGCCTCATGTAGCATGGCGCTTCGGGTACCGTTGGTAATCTTGCCGTCGGCAAACTGCGACTGCTCAGGATCAAACCCGACTGCCGAGGCAATCATTTCGCGAAGCTTCACACAGGCGGCGTAAACGCCGGAGGTGGAGGTATTCGCGCCCCATTGTCCACCAGAACCCGCAGAAACCGGGAAACTGGAATCGCCGAGGTGAACCGCAACCTGCTCCAGCGGTACGCCAAGCATTTCCGCTGCCGTCTGGGCCAGAATGGTGTAGCTGCCGGTGCCAATGTCGGTCATGTCCGTTTCCACGGTAACGGTGCCGTTTGGTTCGAGGTGAACCCGAGCCCCCGATTTTTCCAGCAGATTATTGCGAAAGCCCGCCGCGACGCCGTGGCCGACTAGCCACTCCCCGTCGCGCACCTGTCCGGGTGTGGCGTTGCGCTGCTTCCAGCCAAATTTATCCGCTCCGGTGCGCAAGCACTCGATAAGCTGACGGCGAGAGAAGCGGCGCGTCGGGTCGGCGGGGTCAACCTGAGTGTCATTCAGGATGCGAAACTCGACGGGATCGATGCCCGCTTTTTCCGCCAGTTCGTCGATCGCGATTTCGAGCGCCATCAGACCGGGGGCTTCGCCGGGCGCACGCATGGCGTTCCCTTCCGGCAAATCAAGCGTGGCGAGCCGCAGGCCGGTATGACGGTTTGCCCCGGCGTAGAGTAATTCGCTTTGCTGTACCGCCGTTTCCGGCGTGCCGCCGGGCAGGTTTCCGGACCAGCTTTCATGTGAGATAGCGGTGATTTTCCCGCTCTGGTCAGCACCGATACGCAGGTGCTGAAGGGTTGCGGGGCGGTGCGTGGTGTTATTGGGAATAGTGGGGCGGGGGAGCATCACTTTAACCGGACGTTTCACCGCTCGGGCGGCGAGGGCTGCCAGCAGCGCATCGCTTCTCAGGAACAGCTTGCCGCCAAACCCTCCGCCGATATACGGGGAGATAATACGCACATTCTCCACGGGCACTTTCAGCGTTTTTGCCAGATCGGTGCGGCACCAGTCAATCATCTGATTTGAGGTCCAGAGAGTAAGCTTATTTCCATCCCAGACGGCCATCGAGGCATGCGGCTCCATCGCCATATGGCTCTGGTCCGGGGTCGTGTAGGTAGCATCAATCTTCACCGCAGCGGAGGAGAAAGCCCCGTCAAAGTCACCGACGTTTTTGTCGGGCGTGCCTTCCGGCGGCTGATTGACGGCCTGTTTTTCGTCCGCCAGGGAGTAAGCTCCTTTATTACGGCGATAGTGCGCCTGCACCAGCGAGGCCGCCGCTCGCGCCTGTTCGAAGGTCTCGGCCACTACCAGCGCAATGGCCTGATGATAGTGCTCAATAGTG
>USLW01000227.1 GCA_900555605.1 uncultured Clostridium sp.
CGCAGGGCGTCGTTGTGCCGGAACCCGAAGCCGTAAAGCCCCAGCCCCAGACGGCACATGTCGAACTGCGCCTCGGGGAAACGCTCGATCGCCGCCGAATTGGCCGTATGGCGAAGCACCGGATAGGGAAGCGCCGCAGCCAGACGGCCGCTCATACGGTCGAAACGGGCGATCTGCTCCCGCGTATAACGATCCTCCTGGGGCATATCGGAACAGTTCAGGTGCGAAAAGATCGTAGCGACCTTCACCGACGGAGTTTCGCCCAGCGTTTCGGTCAGCATATCCAACTCCCCTTCCATAAAACCCAACCGGTGCATGCCCGTATCGAGCTTGATATGGATCGGGTAACTCTCCTCTCCGACCCGTTCGACGGCTTTCGAAAAAAACGCCAGCGAACGGAAATTGTATATTTCGGGCTCCAGCCGGTGAGCGACCATCAGATCGAAACTGCCCTCGTCGGCATTCAGAACGACGATCGGCATTCTAATTCCCCGCTCGCGGAGCAGCACCCCTTCGTCGGCGAAAGCTACGGCCAGGTAATTGACCCCCTGATGCTGGAGCATCTGGGCCACCTCGAAATCCCCGGCGCCGTAGCTGGCCGCCTTGACCATCGCCACGAGCCGCACCCCGGGACGGAGCCGCGCACGGAAATAATTCAGGTTGTGGATCATGGCATCGAGATCGACCTCCAATACCGTCGTATGGCTCTTGCGTTCGAGCGCATGACTCACCCGCTCGAAGTTGCTGTCACGTCTGCCCTTGATGAGCACCACGCGCCCGGCCACATCGTCGCGGCGCAGGTTGCGCAGCAGCTCGTCGGTCGTGCGGTAAAAGGCGCTGTCGCAGGCGAAATTCGCCCCGGCATTTCGAATACGGTCTCCCACGCCGATCAGACGGCTCACTCCGGCGGCGGCCACCAGACGGGCCACTTCGCCGTAAAGCACTCCGTCCTCGACGCCGCTCTGCTCGATATCCGAAAGAATAAGTGTCATGGGACGGCCGGCGGCCATATTATGCAGGTAGTCGAGCGCAATGGAGAGGGAGTTGATGTCCGAATTGTAAGCGTCGTCGATCAGCAGCGAACCGTTGATTCCCTCCTTCAACTCGAGGCGCATCGCCACGGGCCGAATCCGGCCGAAATCGGGGTCGGGAAAGCCCATCACCCGACAGAACGCCCCGACCAACTGGGCATCGACACGCCCGGCCCCGCTCTCCAGAACCCCTGCGGGCAACTGCTCCGGCAGCGGATATTCCGCACAAAATTTACAGTGCAGAATCAGTCTGTCGCCGCGGGGCTCCAAAAATGCTGCCGTATGAAGCAGCAGCTGGCGAAGAAATTTGAAATATCGTTCCGGATCCTCAGCGTACAGGCCGCTGCGCAGATAGGAGGTACCCTGCGCAAAAACCTCCTGTATCGTAAAATGCATTAAGCTTTTTTCATATTCCCGGATCCGCTCCATATCATTGCGCATTTTCTCTGCTTTTTTTTCACAGTCTTCATTGAATTTTTCAAACATCTGAAGAGAGATTCTGCCTTCAAGCCGATCCGTGTACAGAAGCTCCTGTTTTTTTTTCAGCAGCTCTAATTTTGCCTGCAGCGAGCAAAGCATCTGTCCGGGATCGCCGCCGCGCAGCATAAGATTCATATGGATTCCGTTCAGCCCTCGGTACGGCGCCGAAGCACCGGATTGCACGGATACCTGCTGGCCGGCAAAATCCGGATGCGTATATAAATAAGATTCCATCTCTTCAAGGAGGGCTTCCGTCACGGCATGCAGTACCGCCGCCCCATCTACATAATGACGTCCGCATGCATCTTTTCCGAATTTTGCGTAACGAGAGCAGATATATCCAAAGGCCCCCCGCTCCTTGCGGGCATACATGGGTGCGCCGCACGCGCTGCAGCGAAGCAGCCCCTTCAGCACTGGGATCTCTGTTTTATAGTTACCGCTGCCGCGCCTGCGGCGGTTGCGAATCGCACAAACCTCCTCAAACTGTGTTTGTGAAATAATCGGTTCATGGGTTCCGCCGGTAATCACCCACCTCGATTCAGGCAGCATGCGTTTCTTTTTATTTTTATAGCTGATTTTTTCACTGACCCCCTGAATCGTGTCCCCTAAATATACGCGATTGGACAGGATCCGCCGGATTGTACTTTCATTCCAGCGTCCGGACTGGCTCCGTGCAGGATCCGGAGGCGGCAATTTTTTTGCGTTCAGCAGCGCCGCAATCCGTTTATATCCCATTTCGCTGCAGTACATATCGTAAATCGCCTGCACCACCGCCGCCTCATCCGGATAAATTTCTAATTTTCCTTTTGTGCCTTCTATCTTTCGATATCCGTACGGGGCATTGCCTACATATTCGCCCCGCTCAATTTTATGCCGGAGGTTCGCCCGAATTTTACGCGAAATATCCATGACATACCGTTCGTTGTACCAGCTGTCGATTCCGACAGTTTCTGCATCGCGTTCGCTGTCGTACCGGCCGTCATAGGTAAGCACTCTTACACCGCACTCCTGCAGAAAATCCAGAAACAGCAGCGTAAGCGCATTGCTTCGGCCGAGTCTGGATAAATCCTTCAGCAGCAGGATATCAATGATATGTGCCTGCGCATCCGCCCGGAGCTGCAGGATGCCGGGCCGTTCGAAGGTCGTTCCGGAAATGTTATTATCACAGTATTGCGCTACAATCTCACCTAAGTTCTGCTGCCGCACGTACGCAGTCAGCAGGCTGAGCTGTGTTTCTATTGTTTCATACCGTTCTCCGTTGTCATCTCTGCTCTCACGGACATAAATCCCCACTTTGCTGCCGGTATTACTCATGTCCGCCGCTCCCTTCCGTCTGCAGCAGATCCGCGCGGCTTTCAGGCCGCGTCTCTCCGCAGGGAATAATCAAGCCGGCATCCATACACATCTGTACAAAGATGCGAATCACGGCCTCCAGCTTCAGACCCTCTCCTTCCTTGGCGTACCGCCGTTCTACAATGCGATATTCCGTTATACTCACACAAAACACACCCTTCCATTCTGCAGTGCTCTGTGTTTATTATATTCAAGGAAAGTCGAATCAATAAATTGTCCGAATAATATCTGCAATCACCGATTCGTCGATGCAGCAGCCCGTAAAATATTCCGCCGATTCTTTTGCTTGGGCGACCAGCATGGAAAGGCCGTTGACAAACGGAATGCCGCGTGCCGCAGCATCTTTGAGCAGCAAGGTCTCGGCAGGGTTATAGATCAAATCCATTACCCCGGACAGACAGGGGAAGCGGTCCAGATCCACAAGCCGTTCCTCCGCCCGGGGATACATGCCCACAGGCGTGGTATTGATCAGAATATCCGCCTGACTGTAATTTACCACGTTCTCATAATTCACCGGACCGCGCCGGGATACGATGATCACTTCTCCGGCACCTAAGTCCCGGGCCGCCGCCGAAACCACGGAAGAAACGCCGCCGCTTCCCAGCACCAGTACAAGCCGGCCGGAAAAAGAAATCCCTCCATAGGCAGACATATAGCAAAATCCGTAATAGTCCGTATTATGGCCGTATAAAGAGCCGTCCGGGCGGACGCAGATCGTATTCACACTTTGCAGCCGCGCAGCCTTTTCCGACAGAACGCTGCAGTAGGCCAATACTTTCTTTTTATAGGGAATCGTTACATTCAGCCCCGAAAAGACACGCCTGCCAAAAAAAGCGTCCAATTGATCCTCTGCTTCATCAAAAAGCACATATGAATATGGACTGCACAGCATTTTATCCGCCAGCCACTGTCCAAGCTTTTGATGAATCTTCGGTGACAGGCTGTGAGAAAGGCCGCACCCCAGCAAACCAAAACCCTTTTCCATGGATAGGACTCTCCTCCGCACTTCTATTTTTCCGATAGATCCAGTCCGGTCAGGACATTTCAATATAGCTGCCTAAATATCGGAACTGTTCTACCTCCTGCTCCAGTTCACAGATCAGCATAACAAATTCCGGTGAATAGATCGAGGCCTCGATATCAAAATAAAACATAAATTCAAAGTCGCGCCCGGGAATGGTCCGGCTTTCCAGCTTCAGCAGATTGATTCCCAGCGCATTGAATCTTGCCATGATATCATACAAGGCACCGGGTCTGTGGGGCAGCGTCAATGTCAGGCTGGACTTATCCGCACCGGGATAGATCATCAGGTCTTTTGAAATACAGATAAAACGTGTTCTGTTATTCTCATTGTTCTGAACATGATAGGATAGTACGGACAGATTATACAGCTCCGCACAATAGCTGGAGGCAATTGCCGCTACATCCTTTCGTCCTGAATTTGCCACCAGTTCTGCTGCAATGGCCGCATTCAGTCAGGGCGTCAGCTTCACC
>USLW01000228.1 GCA_900555605.1 uncultured Clostridium sp.
CGGCTCTGATTTCTCAAAACCGCCGTTAAGGTAATAACTTAAAATAGGCGCGCAAAATCACCTGCCCCAACCAACGGTTTTTTTCTTTCCCCGTAGTCGGGGCAGGCTCTCATCGCATATTGAAATAAAAAAGAACCGATAACCACAAGTGAATTTACCTTGTGCATTATCGGCTCTGCGTCTGTGCGTCTGGCTCTTGGATAATAGACAAATTTAGTTTTCTTACCGCAATTAGGGTTTCATGTTTGCATTTAGGGCAATATAGCGGAAAATTTTCCAGTACTGTATCATCGCGAATTTTCAATCGCGTTTTGCTGCCGCAAAACGGGCATAAAATCCATTCTATTTTCATATTGTCCTATAATTTCCAACTTTTAATGGATTTTTCTTTTTCCCACATGGTTTGGTAAAGCGGCACGGTCTGCAATAGTTCTTCATGTTTCCCACAGCCCTGCAATATGCCGTCAGATAGGACAAGTATCTGATCTGCATTTTGGATATAGGACAAAGTGTGTGATACAAGGAACACCGTCCTTCCCTTAATCATTTCTTCTATGCCCTTCTGTATTGCTACGGCATTTTCGGCATCCAGACTGGAAAGTGCCTCATCCAAAAGAATGATCGGGGAATCTTTCAAAATTGCCCTCGCAATAGCGACGCGCTGACGCTCACCGCCGGAAAGACTTGCGCCGCCCTCGCTGATAATCGTTTGATAGCCCTGCGGGAGCTTTTCTATAAATTCGTGACAGTGAGCTTTTTTTGCCGCCTCTATCACCTGCTCATCCGTTGCACTCTGGTTTCCCATTCGGATATTATTCATCATGGTATCCTGAAAAAGATATACTTCCTGAAAAACGACACTCACATGACGCACCAGATCACTATGCTTTAATGTTGCCGCATCTTTCCCATTCAACAGAATCCGCCCGTTTTTCGGCGTTATAAATCCCGGAATTAAATTAAGCAGAGTGGATTTGCCGCTTCCAGAAGGGCCAACCAATGCAGTAATCGTTCCGGGTTTAGCTGAAAAACTCACATGACTAACCGCTTCACGCTTTCCATCATAGCTAAACGATACATTTTCAAAACGTACATCGGCTTGCGTATCCGCAAACTGTGTAGTTCCCTGTTTTTCATTTTCAGTCGGCAGGTTGTCGATTTCTGCTATATTATCCAACGACGCGTTTGCAAGATTCATCATGGCAAAGGAACCCATCAGAGCTTCCAGTGGACGGTAAAAAATAACACCCATGATTGCAAAAAACAAATAGGTTGCCGGGGCTAATGAACCAGAACGAACTATTGCAATGCCAACACCCAAACTCAAAAACAGGCCCAGATTCAGGCAAATCTTATAACCCATACTCCAATTCGTCAGCGTCGCTTCATAACGGTCAGAAGCCGAGCAATATCTGTCCACCTGCTTCTCCACGAGCTTACTGGATTGTTCCAGCCGGTATGCCTTGATCGTTTCCATGCCCTGTACATATTCCAGCGTGGAATCAATCATTGCCACCTGTGCATTTTTCTTCTGCTCTCCCAGTTGAACCATGCCCTTTTGAAACTGCTGGTAGAGGATATAGCCGGGGATGATTCCCACAAACAGAAGGAGCGCCATATGCCAGTCCACACTAAGCAGCATCAGAGCAAATACAACCGTCATTATCATGCTGGAAACGAAACCGGCAATAATCTCCATGATATTCATTTCCACGAAACTTAAATCAGTTGTAAACAAAGATGTAAGCTGGCTGATCTTGTCTTTTGTAAAGTAGTAGAGCGGAAACTGTTTGATTTTCGCCGCAATCGAAAGACGTTCATCCCGCATCATGGCATAAGATACCGGGCGCTGTTTTGCAATCGTAAAGTAATAAAAAACAAAATGCAGGACAGTATAGATCAGAAACATAAGGCTATACTGCATCAGTTTTTCCCTTGTAAACGAGCCACCCAAAATATCTTTTATCGCAAGGAACAGCATGAAATATATCGCACCCTCACAAATTGAGGTCAACGCCTGAAACAGCCACGCAAGATAAAGCTGCTTTTTGCGCTCGCCTGCAAGGTCTAAGAATTTCCGTATCATAGCAATCATGCGTTTACACCTCCCATTTTCCATTGATCGGATTGTTCAAGGGCCGCCCACATATCCCGATACGTGGAGCAACGGTTTATCAATTCATCATGTGTGCCGCAGTCAATCACTTCGCCCTGTTCCAGAACCACAATCGAATCAGCTTCCTTGATACTGGAAAGACGGTGCGCTATTACGAGTACGGTTTTTCCCTCTGATAATTTAGCCAGCGCTTTTTGTAGTAAATCTTCATTGTCGGCGTCAATGTAAGCCGTTGCCTCGTCAAGAATTACAACCGGCGCATTTTTCAGAATCGCCCTTGCCAATGTGATTCTCTGTTTTTCGCCGCCGCTCAACTTGGTTTCCTTGTCTATCACTGTGTCATAGCCCTTTGGAAGTCGCATAATAAAGTCGTGACATACGGCATCCTTGGCTGCCTGCATCATTTCTTCCTCCGTGGCCTCTGGGTTTCCCATCATAATGTTATCCCGGATGCTCTTTTTGAACAGGAACGTATTCTGGGTCACAAAGGAAATCTGGGACATCAGATCGGATAGCGGGATCTGGTTCAGAGGTACGCCGCCCATACAAATCTGTCCCTCGGTTATATCCCAAAACCGACAGATCAGGCTGGCCGCTGCCGGAAACACCGGCGAGCGCCGTTACTTTTCCGTCAGGAACAGTAAATGAGACATCTTTTAATACCGGCTGTCCTTCCCCATAGGAAAATGTAACGTGTTCAAACACAATCGTGTGGTCGGAAAGTTCTGCCTTCGAGGTCGTATCCGCCATTTCATCCAGCTTCAGAATTTCGTCTATCTTTTTTGCAACAGAAGCGTTCATGCCGATATAATCAAAGTTATTAGAAACAGTTTCCAACGGAATCAGCATGGCAAGCCCCATAAACAGATACATAATATAGCTGGCCGCTGTCACGCTGCCGGAGAGGTACATCAAACCGGCAAGTGGAAACAAGAACACAAGGTTGTTGTTTAAGTCGGCATGATTGAAAGCAACATATTTCAGGCAGCTTTGGAACCACTCTGTTACAACGGTGCTGTAAGTGCGGATGCTTTCTGACAGGCGGCCATAAGTGGATTCGTCGGCGGCAAATATCTTCAGTTCTTTCATACCGTTGACATATTCCACCGTCTTAACGCTGACATCAGCAAACGCCTGATTAAATTCGTCCATTTTTTTCATCTGAACGATAATCATAAGAATACCGACAAGAATAAACAGAACGACCGGAATCAGCATGATACCGGCTACCCTGATGTCCAATACCGCCAGCAGGATTTCCATACACAGCGGTACAGCAAGGCCGGAAATAATCTCTGGAATATTATGGGCGTAAAATGTCTCCAACTGCTCCATATTATCCATAATGATCGTTTTGACCTGCCCGGATGCCGTTGTTTTCACATAGCCCATTGGTAAGCGAGCAATTTTGCGGAACAGCTTTTTACGGGTTTCCCCCAATGTCTGGTAGGCTACCTTGTGAGAGATTTTTGTGCCGGTTCCAAACAGCAGATGTTTCAAAATGATTGCTGCGGCAATCAGGCACACATATTGAAAAAGGCTCTCTGTCCGTTCATTCAGGAAACATGTCACAATACCCCAAACGCCCAAATAGGGCAGGATACCGCACAAAACAGACAGGACACAGCAGATCACCGCACCGATCAGGCGGCGCTTATTTTTCTTATCAATCAGTCCAAACAGGGCTTTTACATCACCCATTACAATTCATCTCCTCCTTGTGGAATAGTGAAATTCCAAAATCTGTCCGATACTCCATTTTGCCAACCAGATATAGCAATAGTTCCATGACTTTAATACGCATGAGGTAATTGCGGTACTGTTCCGGCAGCAAGAGCAGTTCGGTAAAAATATGCTCCACGCTTTTTGTCGCGGGTGCTATAAAGCAACCGCCCGCTGTAAAAAGCCCTTGAAAATCCATGTCCTCGTCAAACGCGATTGTCCCCAGCATGATATTCAGGCTGTTTATGATCTGCGGTAGATAAGCCACCACTGAGACACCAACAAAAGGTTCTTCTCCAAAATCACAGCTTTTCAGGTGGCTTGCACCATTGAAAACAGAAATATAATGGTCGCTCATAATCATCTCCGGCTGGTCGCTGAACAGCATATTCACTCGCCCATGAAAGCAATAGGTGACTTCAATAAAACGATCTATACATTGGATATTTTTTTGAATTGGAGTTGTGATATGAACATTGCTATAAACAATTTCAGCACCAGGCA